>DASTDG010000222.1:0-6486 GCA_035710475.1 Chthoniobacterales bacterium
GAAATCCGTTATGGGTCGAACAGAGGACGGGCGCAAACTGCCGCTGCATCCGCTGTGGCACCGGCGTTGGAGCACCAAAGCGAACAGCGTGAGTTATCCGGTCCAACGCGGGGCTGAGGCTCTGTATTCGCCCGAGGGCCGGAAACAGGTTCGCGCTTTAATCGATCACTACATGGGCAATGCGCGAATCCTGCACGACGGCTGCCGGAGCGCCAGCATCCAGGTGTTCGGCGGCAAAAATGCGCCGTATCTTTGGGCGAAAACACCTGGTGGCCTAACGAGTTGGCAACTATTCGACCGAATGCTGCACGAACTGAATATTGTCGTGACGCCCGGCAGCGGATTTGGTGCGCAAGGCGAGGGTTACTTTCGCATTTCTGCTTTCAATAGCCGCGAGAACGCTGAAGAAGCGTCCCGCCGGCTCGCCACCTTCCGCTAAGATAGCGGCTTGTCGATTCAGACGAGTCGCGTAACGTCCAGCGAAAATTTTTGCCGAGGCGCGTCGGATTGAGAGCTAATCTTCCGCAACTGTATCGCTTTTGTTTTCTGATGCTCGGCGATGCAGAGAAAGCGGAGGAGGTCTTTGAGGCGACGCTGCGCGAGGCGGCGCAGCGTGCGGCAACGGGCGAAGCTCCCGCCGACCGGTGCTGGCTCTTTCGCGAAGCGCGCGGCCGTTGTCTGGAGGTGAGCGAACGAGGCCTGCAGGCGGAAGATGTGGATCATGCACAGGATGAACTCTCAGCTGCGGCGCCCGACCAGATCCGCCGGCTCGATGTAGCGCAGCTCGCGATTTGGATCTCGGGAGCGCCGGAGCCACAGCGTACCGCGCTCGCTCTATTTTACCTCGGGGAATTCTGTCGCGCGGACATTTTAAAGATCGCCGAGCTGAAGACGCACGAACTGGCGGACCTCCTTAGTTTGGCGCGGGGTCAATTTCAGGCGTGGCTGGATGCGAGCTTCCCGCTCGAGCGAACGTCATGAAAACGGCGCGCCTGTCTCGGCGGCAGCAACTCTTGATCGCCTGCGCGCCCGTCAACGAGCAGCCAATTGCTGATCGTAACATGCGCGCGGCCGTGTTTCGCGCCCGCGATTCGGAAGAGTTTAAAATCCAGCAAAGCTTCGACCGCGCGGTTGTGGATCTTGTCCAGACTGTTCCGGTTCCCTCCGCTGTAGCGGAATGGCTCTCGAGCGAAAAAGCGATCGAGCAACCGAAGTGGACTTGGAAACGCGCGGCGAAGAATCCCGCCGTAGTCGCAGTCGGAATTGCGGTCCTTGTCATTGCGGCGGTGTTCGCGATCCAATTCGCCGAGCACCTGCACGATTTTCCCGGCTCAGCGCACGCTCGAAAACTGTTATCGGTGGCGAGATCGCCCCGCTCGGTTTTGCTCGACCCGGTGCGCACCGAGGCCGGCGCGTTGAGCGATTTATTTTTTATGAAGCACAACCTCGAGCATTACGAGGTGCCGCCCGAGTTTGCAGATTTTCAAACTCTTGGCTGTCGCGTCTTCGACGACGAAGAGGCTGGGCGCGTCGCGCAGATCTGGGTTGTCGAAAAACACATGCAGTTTTTTCTGTTCCCCGCTGAACGCGACACGAAGACTGGCATTGCGCCCGATTTTTCCAACTGGCGTTTTGTGGAGCAGGAGGGTTGGACCGGCGCAGTGCAACAGCGTCACGGAGTTTGTTTCATGGCCGCCGTGCGCGGTGACGCCACACAACTCGCGCCTTACCTAAACAAATTGCATTCGCACTGAGGTAAGCCTTAGCCGGCACCGTTGACACGGAGTACGCGACGGCCGAATTTTCACGCCGCACGCCAGGGTAGCTCAGCGGTAGAGCAGGGGACTCATAAGCCCTTGGTCGCGAGTTCGACTCTCGCCCCTGGCAGTCTCTAAATTACCGATTATCGATTGCCGATTGGATCCGGCGTTGGACGTTGGATGTTCGGTGTTCGACCTTTTCTGTTTCGGTTTGGATGAATGACAGAAACGCAGTCGAGAAACTCTTCGCCCGCGGCAATTCCTACTGGCTGACGCGCTTTGTTATTCTGCGGTTGCTCGGGTTCGTTTACGCGATCGCGTTTTTCATCGCGGCCAAACAACTCGTGCCGCTGATCGGCGACCATGGGCTGACACCGGCAACGCATTTTCTCAGCGCAATTGAAGCGCAGCTCGGCTCGCGTAGCGCCGGCACGTTGCATCTGCCGACACTCTTTTGGTTTGGACTTTCGGACCGCGGATTGTCGATGTTTGCGTGGATTGGCTTCGCTCTGTCGCTCGTGGTTCTTGGCGGCTACGCCAACGCGATCCTGCTCACCCTCCTCTGGAGCATGTACATGTCGATCGTCCACGTCGGCCAAATCTGGTACGGCTACGGTTGGGAAATCCAACTGCTCGAGACTGGCTTCTTATCGATCTTCCTGTGTCCGTTAATTGATGGCCGGCCATTTCCGAAATGCCGGCCCCCGATTTTGATCATCTGGCTTTTTCGCTGGCTCGGCTTTCGAATCATGGTGGGAGCGGGTCTCATTAAATTGCGCGGCGACGCGTGTTGGCGCGATCTCACCTGCCTCTATTATCACTACGAAACGCAACCGATCCCGAATCCGATCAGCCGTTATCTCCATTTCGCGCCGCACTGGTTTCACAAGTTGGGCACGGCTTGGAACCATTGCATCGAGCTGATCGTGCCGTGGTTCTCGTTTTACCCGCGGCTCGCGCGACACATCGCCGGAGTGCTGCTAATCAGTTTCCAAATCATCCTGATCATCAGTGGAAACCTGTCGTTCCTGAATTATGTCACGATCATTCCGTTTCTCGCCTGTTTCGACGACACATTGCTCAGCCGTATTCTGCCGAAGGTACTCGTTAGGCAGGCCAAGCGTCGCGCGGCAGAATCGCAGACATCGCACATCAACAACAGGATCGCCGTCGCATTGTCGATCTTAGTCGCATATCTCAGTGTCGCACCCGTAATCAACATGGCTTCGGGACAACAATTGATGAACTACTCCTTCAATCCGCTCGATCTTGTGAACACGTACGGCGCCTTTGGCACAGTCGGTCGCGAGCGGGATGAAATTATTTTCGAAGGAACCGACGACGCCGTCATTACCGGCGATACAAAATGGAAGGAATACGAATTTCTCGCCAAACCGGGGGATCCGAATCGGCGGCCGCCATTCGTCGCGCCATATCAACCGCGAATCGACTGGCAAATCTGGTTCGCAGCCATGAGCTCGCCCGCGGAGTACCCGTGGACGCTGCATTTCGTCTGGAAGCTGTTGCACAACGACCGCGGCACGTTATCGCTCATCGCAAACAATCCGTTTCCAGATGCGCCGCCGCGTTACATTCGCGCCCGATTGTTCCGTTATCACTTCGCACCGCTCGGCGAAAAAGCGTGGTGGCAGCGGGAACCGATCGGCGAATGGCTGCCAGCTCTCTCCCCTGATGATGCCGAGTTCCGGCGGCTACTCGCCGCGATGGATTGGCTCGACTGAGAGATCGACAATGGAAGTAGCCATCCTCGGCGACAGTGTTTGCACCGGCGTCTACATCTCATCGCCGTGGAGCACATTTTGGCGCGCGCGCAGGGCTCGTGCCGGCAATTGGTTTGTCGACACAACTCCGCCGGCGCGCGGCATTCAAAGCGTTTGCAAAAGACTCGAGGAGCTCACTCCAGTCGTTGCGACCGAATGCGCCGGCATTGGTGCGTTAGTCGACGGTGAGGTCGAGCGCCAGAATTTTTTTCGACGAATTCTTCGCACCCGCGATTTCTCGGGGCAAATCAGACAGCTGCTAAGAGCACCGCGTTTGCCCGATCTGATTCTCATTTCAATCGGGCACAATAATATCGACTGGACGTGGCGACGGACCGCGCGCGAGTTGGAACGCCCGGATGTAATTCTACAGGAACTGAGCGTTCGGTTCCGCGAAGATTTTGCACGGCACCTGCAGCGGTTGCTGAACGTCGCGTCTGCGCAGTCTCATCGCGTGGCAATCGTCGTCTACGGATTGGTCAATTTTGAGTCGTACTTCAAGGCACGGGCAGTCGCTGAGCAGTTGCATGCTCAGGACCGCACGCGCTATCCGCATCTGGAAACCACTTACAAATATTTCGTCTCTTTCCGCCCGCTTTACCGCTCGCATCTCGTTCGTCTCGCACGGATGCTGAACGAGCAGTTGCGCACAATAGTTACTGATTTGAATTGCGACCTCGCTGAGCATCGCAACGTGCAGCTCCGCTATTCCGATGCACTGGCAACTGCAGACCTTAGCCGCATCGAGTTGCTCCACGCTGTCGATGGCTGGCATCCATCCGCTGCAGGGCACAACGTCCTTGCCTCCGCTGCCTTCGATGATCTTGCTCCTACCCTGGAATTTCTAGGGGTTAACTCGCCATCAACGGCGGCACGGCACTGAACGCAAGACCGACATCGATACCTTTCTGTCTTCCGCCGAGCGTCGCGCGAACTTGACGGCTTTAAGCCGTCAAGTTGTTCGGTGCGAGTAAATCGTGTTGTGCCAGGTGCACGACAGTCTCCCGCAGCATGCGGTAACCGAAGTGTCCCTGGCGCACACGTAACAATTGCGAGCCGCGCCATCGGTGGTGGATCTCTGCGAGGTCCTCCGGCCGCGCGATCGTGTCGAACTCGCCGGAAACAAACAGCACGCGGCCCGGATCGCACGCTGGCTGAATGTGAGTTGGCGAGCTGAGATGAAAATGCCGAGCGACGAGCGCCGGCTCGATGCTCATGCGGCGTAACTCCTTTCGCATCGACGCCGTGCCCGGACTTTGCCAGATCGCGTGCTCCACGTTGACGATCGGGGCCATCAATGCGACAAACCGCAGGTCGCGCTCGACCGCGGCGAGCAGCGCACCGATCCAGCCGCCGTAGCTCGTTCCGAGAATACCGACCTCTGAGCAGCCCATCTTTCGCAGGGCGCGGAGCAGTTGCCGCACCTCCATTACACCCTGCCGCAGTCCTTCGGCATTGCGGATCAAATCAGCCGTGATCGCGAGTTCCCCGTTCCAGTAACCGCGCGGCACGCGCGAGTAGTGATAGGGCAAATGGACAAAGCAGGCATTCCACCCGCGCTCGTTGAAACTGCGAGCTAGCCGCCGGTATCCGAAATGCGTGGCCGAGAGCAGCGCGTGCAGCATCAAAACCGTGGGCGTCGCATTCCAGCCGCGCTTGGATGGAAACAGATCCACGCGTGCCATGTCGTTTGCTGGGAAGCGCGTTTGGATCGGGCTGCGCCACGTCAGGATCCGTGGAGTCGTGCCATTATCGAGCGCCGCGGCAACATCGACATCATCTTGCGCGTAATAGTACTCGTGCACACTCAACTTTTCGCAATCTGCCACGTAGCGCTCCATCTCTTCACGACTGCGCGTGTCGAGCCGATGTCGCGATTGCAGAAGGTTCATCGACGCGCACATGGCAAAGTCGACGCTGGTCGCAGCAAAGCGTCGCCATGGCGCAGCTCGAATTATAGGGGAACCACTCCGGTTGCCGGGTTTGTGCGCGGCAAGCGATGCGCTTGCGCTAGAACCGCGCATCCGTTCCTGCGGCGAATGCGGCAGATCGTCCGGCGTGAGATGAAATTCTTCGCGTAATTCGGTGTAGAGCTTTTGAAAGGCGGCTGTCACTTCCCGCTCGATTCGGGCGCGCCCGACGGATTTATCCAATTGCGGGAACGATGGGACACATTCACCGAATGCGATCCAGACCGGTGTGCGGCGCAACGGCAACCAACGTTTCAAATTATACAGCCGATCGCTGCCGAGAATGACGCAGGGCACGACCGGAACACCGGCCATGTGCGCCAGGGTTGATGCACCCGCGCGGAGCGGCGCCCCCTCGAGCAACGAGCACGCGCCATTACGAATGCCGCCTTCAGGAAAAACACCGACGATGCGGCCGGCCTTGAGTCGCTCGATTGCGGTGCGAATGGTCGCGCGATCAGCTCGATTGCGAGCGGCCGGAAACGCATCGACGGCGCGAAGGAACAATCCAATGATGGGCACGGGAAAAAACTCCGCCATCGCCATCCAGTCGATCTTTCGTCGCACGACCGCGGAGATAATGAACGGATCGAAATGGCTGATGTGATTCGCCGCGAGCAAAAATCCTCCTTCCCGATTTGCAGTTTCCACTCGCACGACGTGAACGCGCGCGACGCAACCGAACAGCAGTTTCATGAACAGCGCCGCGGCGCGATTCGCAACCGAGTGAAATCGAGATCGAACCGGACTCACATTAATTAGGGAGCCGCCAGCTCCTGACATTTTCTGAGATCGAGTTTGCCGGAGGCGAGGACAGGAATGGCATCGACGCGCCAGATTTTTTTTGGGATCCACAGATTTGGGACGCCGGCTTCGCGCAATTTTTCGCGCAGCTGCGCAAGATCGACATCTATCGCGGCGAGGAGAACCAGGGCTTCGCCCTTTGCTTCATCTTGCACGCCCATGACAGCAATG
>DASTDG010000223.1:0-2204 GCA_035710475.1 Chthoniobacterales bacterium
GGAAAATATCGCGGTTGGCCTGCGCCAAGTTTTATCCGACGCCAACATCGAGATCGTACCGATGGCGGACGGCGGAGAAGGAACGGCGGAAGTCATTGGCGATTCGCTCGAGGGTTCATGGTTAAAATGCAAGGCACACGATCCGCTCGGTCGCGAAATCGAGGTGCGTTATGTTTGGATCGCTGACTGCAAACTCGCGATCATGGAAATGAGCGAAGCCGCCGGAATGCGTCGGGTCGCCGGCGAAAAAGTAGATGTCGATCTTGCAACCACGTTCGGTGTGGGGGAAATGCTGCTCGATGGCACGCGGCGTGGCGCGCGCGAAATCATTATCGGCTTAGGCGGCAGCGCGACCAACGATGGCGGAGTCGGCATGGCGCGCGCGCTTGGGTTCCGCTTCTTCAATCACGAGCAGGAGCACGAATTAACAGGAGCGGTAAGCGAATTGACGAAGCTCGCACGCATCGCTCGACCCTCACCTGGCGCTTTGCGTCCTCCACTCCCTCAGGGAGAGAATAGAGGTGAGGGCAAATCATCCAGAGTAGCTCAGCCCTGGTTCCCGAGAATTATCGCAGCGGTTGATGTGCGGAATCCATTGCTCGGACCAAACGGCGCGACACGAGTTTTTGGGCCGCAGAAAGGCGCGACGCCGGACAAGATCGACATATTGGAACGGGCACTGACCAGGCTCGCTGATGTTGTCGCAAAAGAGTTTGCGGTTGATTATCGCAACGAGCCTGGCGCAGGCGCGGCCGGCGGCCTGGGATTTGCTCTGATGAGTTTTTGCGGCGCAAAGATTCGGCCGGGCTTCGATGTCGTGGCCGAAGCGGTGGGCCTCGCAGCGAAACTACGAGATGTCGATGTTGTGATTACGGGGGAGGGTAGTCTGGATCGACAAACGCTCGAAGGGAAAACGCCGGCTGGCGTGGCGCGGCTAGCGCGCGAACTCGGGAAACGCGTGTTCGCGATCGTCGGTCGCGCGAGCGAAGATCGACAAGTGTGCGGCATCTTTGACGGGGTCTACGAATTAGGCGGCGCGATTGAGCAAGCACGCGGATTGTTGCGGAAGAAGGCGGCAGAGCTAGCGCGTCAGTTGTAGGCGAGCGCTCCGTTTCGCGGTCTTTTCGTCGCAGCGGATGGGACCCTTACAATTTTCGATCTGAACCAGCTTTCATTGTCGGATCGTCCGAGCCAAAATAGCGGGATATGACTGAGCCCCCTGCGTCTGGTCTGACGCCGTTTATCTTCGCAGACCCGGCAGGCAAACGCTGGCCGCGTTTGCGCCTGATTATCGTCATCGGAGGCATGCTTACGTTCCTTGGGGCGGTGCTGTTTGTGCAGACCCTTTTTGTCGCGCCGAAGATGCGCGTGCCATTTTCGCTGCGTCAATTAAAGGGCCAACTCAAAGCGCTGCAGAAAGAAAACCCGGCCGGTCAAGTCCCTCCGAGTTCGCTGCTCTGGCAGAAGTTCGGCGCGGCCCGCCAGGCAGCGAGAAAACTGACGGGGGCAACACCGGCACCGGTTGCGCCAACCCGGCCGCGGAAGAAAGCGCCGGCAAACGAAGTGCGGCTGGCGTTTTACACCAACGGCGACCCTTACAGTTATGCCTCACTCGAGCAGCACGCTGCGTTCATCACCCATCTGTGTCCGGAATGGATGACGGTCACAAACGGGCTCGGTGATCTACAGATCGACGCCGATTCGCGGCTGCCGAAGTTCGCGGCCGCTCACGGCATCGCGCTGATGCCGTTGCTGACGAACTTGGTGGGCGAAGCATGGCAGCCCGAAGCGATTGAAAACCTCGCGCACGGCCCGCCAGATCGACAAGAGCGCTTCATTCGCAGCGTGCTGGCGGTTTTGCGCAATGCCAAAGCTGCCGGTGTGGTCATCGATTGGGAGCAAATCGACCCCGCATATAAGAAAGAGATCAGCGCGTTCATCGACAAATTCGCTGACGCGCTGCATGAGGATGACAAGCAGCTTTGGCTGTGCGTTCAACCGGGCCAGGAGCTCGACTACATCGATTTTGATCAGCTCTCCGACAACGTCGATCGCTTCGTCGCGCTGTTATTCGACGAGACTTCGGACATTGACCCGCCCGGGCCGCTCGGCTCCCGCTCGTGGTTTGAAGGCTGGCTGCATGTATTGCTGGAAGATTCCGACACCAAACAATGGATCATCGCGCTCGGCAGTTACGGCTACGA
>DASTDG010000224.1:0-8947 GCA_035710475.1 Chthoniobacterales bacterium
TTTTTCGGGATGATGCTGCCGCACGACCTCGTCGATGATCCGCTTGGTCACTGCGGGAAAGACGATCACCATCAGCGTTCCGGTGATGGCGCAGGCGAGTGTGCCAGCCGCCATCCACGGGTAACGCTTCAGGTAAGCCAAAACTCGCCAGACTGTTTTCATGCGATGCGAATCACAATTCCACAGCTTGGCAGCACGTGCCAGATGTAGCCACCCGCCGCGGCGGGCGGCACGGAACGTCGCAAAGCGCCATCGCCGGTTTCCCTGCGCGCAAATGCGGCGCGACATTTTCTTCATCGAGAACACCGACAAGTGCGATGGCCATGGCGCCGCGAGATTTGTTGGATTATCGCGTTAAAGCAGTTATCCAGTTAACGAGAGAGCCGTGGCCGCCGAAAACAGCGCAATTGCTACCAATGAGGAAACGACCCTGTCGGTGCAGCGCAGCATTTACGATCCCGGCTACGTCAATGCGATGTCGCATTTCTATCGCGGCGAGATGGGACGCATCATGGTTTGGCGACAGCGGCTCGACGTTACGACCAACTGGGCGATCACCAGCAGCACAGCCATCATCACCATCGCCTTCGCGAATCGCGACGTGCCACACATCATTTTCTTCTTTAATCTCGCCATTGTCTGGGCGCTGCTCTGGATCGAGGCGCGGCGGTATCGTTTTTACGATGCATTCCGCGCGCGCATCCGCATGCTTGAAGCGCACTTCCTTGTGCCAATGATCATGGAAAACCGCGACATGCTGCAGGGCGAGTGGAAGAAGCTCGTTTGCGAGGATTTGATCCTACCCTGCTTCAAAATCAGCAAGCTCGAGGCGATCGGTCGCCGATTGAAGCGCAATTACGTTTTCATCTTCATTTTGATCCTGGTGGCGTGGATCACGAAAATTTTCATCCACGCGCCGATGGCGATGGATGGGCCAACGGCGTTTTATCACGCGCTCCGCGTCGGCCACATCCCATCGTTGCTCGTGGCGTCCGTCATGCTCGGAACCTTCCTCTGCGTCATCGGTATCACCATCTACGTCGGTAAAAAAACTTCCGGCGAAATTTCCGAGTTTGGCACGCATCGTTCGCTCTGGCGCATCTAGCTGATGTTTGATGTTCGATGTTTGGTGTTTGATTGGTTCTGATGGACCAATCCGCGGCTGGTGAATCGTTCCGGCGTCTTTGCGAGATCGTCGCACAACTGCGCGCGCCGGGCGGTTGCCCGTGGGACGGCGAGCAAACCCATGAATCGCTCCTGCCGGCGCTGATCGAAGAAGCGTACGAAACCGCCGGCGCGATACGGGCGAATGACATGGCGAATTTTCGCGAAGAACTTGGCGATCTGTTGTTGCTTATCGTCATGCACGCGGAAATCGCGCGTGAAGCCGGCAAATTCAAGATCGACCATGTGCTTGCTGATGTGACGGAGAAACTCATCCGGCGTCATCCGCATGTGTTTGGCAAGAGCGACGCGCGTGATTCCGGCGCGGTCGTGAAGCAATGGGAAGCGATCAAGCGGGGCGAGAAGACGACCGACAGCCATTACCTCGCCAGTTTGCCGGCAGGCTTGCCCGCCCTTATGCGCGCGCAAAAGGCGCAAGCGAAAGCCGCGCGCGTCAACTTCGACTGGACCGAACTGCGCGATGTGATCGCCAAAATCGAGGAAGAACTTGGCGAAACCAAATCAGCCGTTGAGCGGCAAGATCGACAATCAATCCAGGATGAGATTGGCGATTTGCTCTTCGCCGTCGTGAATCTGGCCCGTAAATGCGGGTTCGATGCGGAGACCGCCCTGCAATCCGCCACCGATAAGTTTGTCGCCCGATTTAATCGCCTGGAAGACGAGCTGCGGTCGCGCGGCAAAAGACTGGGCGATGTCGATCTTGGGGAGATGGACGCGATTTGGAGACAGATTAAGCAAACGCCCAACGCCTAGCACCAATACTTGAATCGCTCTGAATTCGACGTTCGACGTTGAGCGTTGGGCGTTTGCTTGTGCCTTTCGCGTCGCCATATTGCCCGCTCCGATGTCGATCTCAATCAGCGTGTTGCTCGCGATCTGGGTGCTGGTGGCATTGCTCATGGTGCTGGTCATCCTGATGCAACGGCCCAAGAGCGAAGGGCTCGGCGCGGCGTTTGGCGGTGGCGTAACGGAAAACCTGTTTGGCGCGCAAACAACCAATGTGCTCGTAAAATTCACCGCCTGGCTGGCCGGCATTTTCTTCGTCCTCACCTTCGCATTATCGATCTTGTACGCGCAAAAGGCGGCGGGTAACAGCGCGCTGCGGCGCGAGCTGATGAAACAGCAAAGTGCCGGCGCGACTTCGCCATCTCCGGCAACGGCAAAGCCTTCGCCGGCCGGATCGGTTGCTGCTTCTCCGGCGCCCGATTCCGGCGCGGGCGTTTTGCCGGCGGGGAGTGTAACACCCGCGGCTTCGCCCGCTGCGAGCGCGGCGAAGACGCCGTAGTCTATAGCGGCCGCCGTCTCGGCGGGGACTCTGACAGAGGGGAGAATGCCGCTGCGGACAGCGGCCACTAATGTCACGCGATTGTTACCTCAGCGACATTTGGCTGTAACAATCGTTTTCTAGCGTCCGTTACGTCTGCAGCAGATCAGACGCACAGATAAAAACCTCACTACACAAAGGAGAAACGAATGTCCATTCCTCACCTCACCTTATGGCCGGCTGCAATCGTCGTGGCCGCAATTGCCATTACAACTCAACCGGTTCGGGCGCAGGCCACCGCCGAATCCGAGCGAATCGAGAAACTCGAGCGCGCCGTCGAGCAGTTACAGAAACGCAACACCGAGCTCGAGCAGGAAGTCAGCAGTTTGAAAAAGCACACCTCGTTTGCGCCTCTGCTGGGGCCGGAAGGGAAGACGAAGGTAGTCTCCGAGGGTAAGACCTATGTAGAAAAAGCGGTCGAGGAAGAGAAGAAGGTTTACGTGACTCCCGGCGGACCGGAGTACAAACTGACGCTCGGCGGATTTATTCAGGCAAACTTCGAGGACGGCGACGTCTCGGCGTTCGAAGGCCGGTTCGGCCTGACCGCGCTCAAAGATCGATTTCGCCTGCGCCGCGCGCGCATCAGTTTGACCGGCGAATTTGCGGAACAGTTTGATTTCAAGATCGAGGGCGACTTTGAGCAGAGCGACGCGGCGATCACCGCGCTGAAATCGGTCGATCTGTCGACTGGCAAGACGACAACTGTCTCGAACTCGACGCGCACGGAGTTCTCCGGGACGGATATTTTCATCAACTGGCACGGAATTCCGGAAGCGAACATCAAGCTCGGGCAATGGAAAGCGCCATTTGGCCTGGAGCAGATCACGCCCGACACGAAGCTGTTTATGATCGAGCGCAGTTTACCGACAGGCGCGCTCACGCCCGAGCGGCAGATCGGGGTGCAAATCTGGGGCAAACCGCTCACGAACGTCTGGCCAGAAGAAAAGGACCTGGTGACTTATTACGCGGGAATTTTTAACGGCAACGGCCGCAATGTAAATACGAACGACAACAACAACTTCATGTATGTCGGCCGGCTCGAGTTGATGCCGTTCAAAGGAAAAGTGTTCGGCCAGGAGGCCAGCCTCAAACTAGGCGGCGACGTTCTGAACAGTCGCGACGACGCAGGCACAAACATCTCGCAGACGCTGAATCTGAAGGTCAATACCGACGGCTCGTTATCGTCCTTCACGCTTCCCGGCGCGGACGAAAGGACGGCGTGGAGCGTCGACGCGTGGCTCAACGTTGGGCCCTTCGATCTGATTGGTGAGTATTTCTCCGAAGAGGTGAACGGTCGCACGGTCAACGGTGTTGCACCCGGATTTGCCGATTTCGAGCCCAGTGGTTGGTACGTTCAGGGGAGCTATTTCATTGTGCCAAAGAAACTCCAAGCGGCAGTGAGATTCGAAGACCTTAATCCCGGTCAGTTGGGTAGCGACGGCATCCACTCGATTACCGGCGGACTCAACTACTACATCAACGGCGACGCGATCAAGTTGATGGTGAATTACATTCACACCTGGTCGGACTTCCGCGAAGCGCATCCGGAGTTCGGCGACGATCAGTTCGACGAAGTGATCGGGCGTGTTCAGGTGATGTTCTAACTGCGCCGATCATGTCCGCTGCGCCGGCGATCAATTTCGATCGTGGTTAGGTCAGGAAAAGCCCGGCGAACCGCTGTTTTGCCGGGCTTTTCGTCAAATGAAGGGCATTCCGATTATTCGTTAGGCGCGGGATCGATTTCCACCGCACCGCGATTCTCATTCGACTCAGTCGCGGAGGAACCGGAGTCGGTTCGCCAAGTGCGCGCGGCATGGATTTCCGATGTCCATTTGGGCACGCGCGGCAGCAATCCCGGCGCGCTGCTGGAGTTTCTGCGCGATTACGAATTCGAAACGCTCTACATTGTGGGCGACTTGATCGACATCTGGTCGCTTCGCCGCGGCATTTACTGGCCACAACTTCATAACGACGTGATCCAGAAAATTCTGCGCAAAGCGCGTAAAGGCGCACGCGTGGTTTACATTCCTGGAAACCATGATGAGCTGGTCCGAGATTTTTTCGGCAGCTACGGAAAGATCGACATCCAGCGGAGCGCGCTTCACGTGACGGCAAACGGTGAGCGCGTTCTGATTATTCACGGCCACGAGCTCGACACAGTCGTGCAAAACGTCAAGTGGCTCGCTTTCGCGGGCGACGTTGGCTACCAGTTTCTACTCGCGCTCAATCCGCTCATCAATTTTATCAGGCGGCGTTTCGGCCTGGGTTATTGGTCGCTTAGCGCTTATGCCAAGAAACGAGTGAAGGATGCGGTCAGTTTCGTCGGCAAATTTGAAGCGGCCGTGGCGCATTACGCCGAACGCCACCGTGTCGATGCAGTCCTTTGCGGTCACATCCACAGCGCGGCCATCCGAAAATTCGGCGCTGTGACTTACTACAACTGCGGCGATTGGGTCGAAACCTGCTCGGCCCTGGTCGAGCAAATGGACGGCAAGATCGAGATGGTTAATTATTTGTCAGCGGTCGACCGGCCGGCAGCGGGGTCAGTTTGCGTAGGTGCAAACTGAACCCGGCGCAAACGGCCGCGATTCCCTCGGAAAGCGGACTAAGCAACAGGCTGCGCCGCGCAGACTTCAGCGCACCAGTTGTCGATCTTCGCGCGAATCTGGTCCCGGATCTCGCGGACGCGCGCCAGTTTTTCCGCCGGCGTGCCAGTGAGTTGCGACGGATCGGGAAAGCTCCAGTGCAATCGCTTGGCCGGGGCGGGAAAGGTCGGGCATTTCTCCGCGCTCGATTCATCGCAAACGGTGATGACGTAGGCAAAAACTTGGCCGGCCTTGAAGACGTCAAAGACGGCTCGCGTTTCTTTTTTCGAAATATCGATACCAGCTTCGCGCATTACTTCCACGGCAAGCGGATTGAGTGTGCCCGGCTCGAGTCCGGCGCTGCGCGCCTCGAAAAACTCGCCGCAGATTTGATTGAGCCATGCTTCAGCCATCTGGCTGCGCGCGCTGTTGTGCACACAGATGAAGAGCACTTTTGACTTCACGCGAGTTAACGATTCTACGGCGCGTCGCCTGGACACAAAAGTAACGTTTTTGTGACGACGGACACGGGCCGCGCGTCACCGAATCGTCACGCCGGTTTTGACAATTTGTAACCTGACTTTGCGCTGGCGCGGGTTATGGAACGTCCACTATGAAGGTGCTTAAAGTGAAACGAGTCATCAGGAAGGCGTCGGCGCACGAACGATCGACAATGGGTGCAGCGCCCGGTGAATTCATGCGCCACTATTTTACGCACGAGAGCTGGTGGCACTTTGCCATCGAAGCACTCGTTTTCGCCGCGCTGGCGGCGATCTCGGCATGGCCGATCTTTGCCGCCATCGATGCCATGAGCAAGTTTTTGCCTGGAGTGGCAGGCTAAGGCGGTTGCTAAAACATCCGGCGAAGAGAGCGTGACGCCTGGCAAACGCGGCGTCATCGTCCCGCGCGCTTGGATCATGCCAGCATTCTCTGTGGAGTGGGCGCTATTCCTCTGGCCCACTAAACGCCCCGACGAGCGAAGGCGGGAGCCTATTGCACCGCGGCATAAAATCCGTTTCACTCCAGGCAAATTTGGCAGGATTTACCCCACTTAATGAAACACAGAAACAGTCGCGAAATTGAGCGGAAGTTCCTGATCAAGCGCCTGCCGGTCGAAATATTAAAATCCCGGCACTTCCCTCTTCTGCAAGGCTACCTGGCGAACGAACCGCGTGGCCGGCACGTGCGCTTGCGAAAAAAAGGCAAGGCCGCGTCGCTCACTTTCAAGGTCAGTCGGGGAAACTCGGCGCGTGAGGAGCGCGAAATCAGGCTGAGTGCCAAGCAATTTGCTACGCTTTGGCCGGCGACGGCGGGGCGTCGCTTGCGCAAGACGCGCTACGAAATTCCCTGGAAGGATTTGAAGATCGAAATCGACATTTACCGTGGCCACAATCAGGGTTTGATCGTCGCGGAAGTGGAGTTCCCCGACCAGACGAGCTGCCGTAAATTTAAACCACCGAACTGGTTTGGTCGCGAAGTGACCGGCGAAAAGCGCTACAGCAACGTCACCCTCGCCAACGAATAATTTGTTCTGTTTATGAGCTATCGGTTGAAGTCCCGCGAGTCTCCGGCGAGCGGGCTGCGGCGCATTTGTTGCGAAGAGATAAAAGCTGCGCTAGCCGAGACCAAATCGCGCGGTCGACCGCCTGGCGCTGCGGTGCACGAGTTTCGCAAACACGTCAAGAAATTGCGCGCCGCCCTGCGGCTGACCGCCGACGAGATCGGAAAAGTTCGATATCGACGTGAAGATCGTGCGTTACGAGACATCGCGAAGCTAGCCTCCGATTTGCGCGACGCTCACGTGCGATTGCAGGTGATCGTCCAATTGCACAAAAAGTTTCGCGGCGCGGGCTTTGCCAGGGTGTTTCGCCGGATCGAAGAGCTGTTGTCGCTGGAGCTGTCGAGTTTCACCGCAGCCTGCGCGGGTTGGGAAGCAAAGGTGGCTAACCGTTTCAAGGCAATTGAGAAGCACATTTCCTCCTGGCGTCTTAACCGGCTAAGTTGGAAACAAGTCTGCAGCGCAGTCGCCGCGTCCTACCGGCGTGGGAGAAATCAACTGGCCGATACGCTCAAAAAGCCGGTGCCGAAAAATTTTCACAAATGGCGCCGTGAAGTAAAGGATCTCTGGTACCAATTGCGGCTCCTATCGCCGCTCAACCGCACTGTGCTTGAAGAAATTGCCCGCGACGCTGAGACCCTGGGCGATCTTCTTGGGCGAGATCATGATTTTGCTTTTCTGCTTTCGCGGCTCGACTTGGAACGGAACGACCAGGTGCTGCGCAGGGAACGGACGAAGTTGGAAAGATTGATTAAAAAACGGAGCAAAAGATTGCAACGCGATGCAGCCGAGCTGGGGCGCCATTTCTACGCGGAGCCGCCGAAGGCATTTGCCAAAAGGATCTCTATTTTCGTCAAAGATCGACGCTGAGTAACGAGTGAAATATCGCGCACTGGCCTGCGATTACGATGGGACGCTCGCGCACGATGGCTTGTTGAACGCCGCAACCGCGGCTGCGCTTGACCGCTTCCGGGCTTCCGGACGCGAATTAATCATGGTAACCGGCCGGGAATTGCCGGACCTGAAAACGGTTTGTCACGTCCTCGATCGATTCGAATACGTGGTCGCCGAAAACGGGGCGCTGCTTTATTACCCGGAGGAAGATTGCGCGCGCCTGCTTTGCGCGCCTGCTTCGTCGGAACTGGTGGCAGCGTTGCGTGCCGCAAACGTGAGACCAATGTCGGTTGGCCAGGCGATCATCGCAACGGTCGAGCCGAATGAACTTATTGTCATCGAGGAAATCAAACGGCTCGGTCTTGAGTTGCAGGTCATTTTTAACAAAGGCTCGGTGATGGTGCTGCCCACCGGTGTAAACAAAGCAACCGGCCTCGGCATCGCCCTGAAAGAAATGGCAATTACGGCAAACGAAGTGGTTGGGATTGGCGACGCGGAAAACGACCACGCCTTCCTGGGAATGTGTGCGATCGGCGTCGCGGTAGACAATGCATTGTCGACGTTGAAAGAGCGGGCCGACTTTGTCACCTCGGGCGCACAGGGCGCTGGAGTAATCGAGCTGATCGACATGATGCTGGTCACCGATCTGTCAGAAATCGTACCGCGACCCCGCGAACCGCAACCCGCGACCACATCTTCGTGAAGAAAGCGGGCTTATTTAGCACCGACCTTTTGACAAATCGCCGGCGTTAACAGCCACCGCAACCGTGCGGTCATTGTTCTCCGATCAAGGTCGAGCCGCGCCACGCCGGTTTTTTTCAATTTGACGTCGCCACCGGTTAATTTTGCGATGACCCGACTGAAATCCGGCTCATGGCCTACGAGCATGACGCTGTCGATCTTGTCATCTGTGAGCGTCCTTTTTAGCGCGTCGACGTCGAAGCCTTTGGCCAGGCTTTTCGCAGTTTCAATGGGCACCCGTAAATGTTTCGCGGCTATGTCCGCCGTCTGCGCCGCTCGCGGGAGTGGACTTGTCAAAATTTTCCGCGGCCTGACGCCGAGCGCAGCTAAAAATGAAGCGACGCGATGCGTTTCCTCCCGGCCTTCGTCGGTCAGCGGTCGGTCGTCGTCCGATCCTTTCCAGTTCGGCCAGTCGGCCAGTCCATGCCGCAAAAAGAACAGATCGACTTTTGACTTTGCCACGATTCAAAAATTCAGATGATGTTCCATGTCGGTTCGCTGGTACGCGGATTCTCCTGGCACAAGCGCCAGCCGCCGGTGAAGGCGTTGCGATTATGGCCGAGCGCAACGCCGCTGGGCAATTTCTGCAAAAGCTTTGCGTTCCCGCCGCCGAGCACGACGTAATCCGCGATGAGCGCCTGCTTCAAACATGGAACGACG
>DASTDG010000225.1:0-4153 GCA_035710475.1 Chthoniobacterales bacterium
TTCGAGCCGACGTGCAAAATGAACGCACGGCTGAGATCAAGCGAGCCGATCTGCGCCAATCGGGCGCGCGCGAGGTCGCTCGCGATCAGCTGAAATGGGCGATTCAAGCCGAGCGGCACAACTGCGAGCCGCGGCCGCCCAGAACAACTCGTGACGAGCCGCTTAACGTCCTCCGCGGTGTAGTTCGACACACACGCGAGCACATCGGCTGATTTCAAGCCCCGCAAAATCCAGCGTTGCAGAATCCGACCGGTGAACGACGGCGGGCAATCAGTCTCTTCGCCCAATGCCGCGCGCACGGAAAACAAATCGTGGCAGGTGATGAGGAGCGGAGATTGCCCCACGGCTTGCGCATAAGTCGCATTCGAGTGATCGCAAATGTGGACGACAGCCGGTCGCGCGGAGAGTCTGCGCCACAAACGCCATCGAAAGAGAATGAACTTGTCGATGTAGCCCAACCATTTCGCAGCCGCGGCACCGAAGAATTGTATGCGACCAAAGACCGCGGGCGGCCGAATCAGGACAGCTTCGACGCCGGATCGGCGCAGCCCATCGAGCATCATCCGGCCAAAGTGCAACATGCTCGGCCACCGATCGGGCACGTAGTTACCGATCAGCAGAACCATTCTTCTCGATCTGGCGGTTCGCCTGCGCGTGCATTCGCTCGGCGTAAACGGAGCGGCCACGGACGACTCGTTGGGCCGACGCAGCACGCGCTGGCGGTTGTGGCTGGACCGAAACCGCCGATTCGGTTTCCGTATTGCGCGCGGCCAGCGTGAGCCCGCTGACAAAAACTGCGAACCCAAGGATAGTCGGTTGACCTAGTTGCCCACTGACCAGAGGAAGAAAGCTCGCGCTAAAGAGCAGCAGTGGGAGAAGATTCCCGCGACGCACCGACTTGAGTGTTAACCACCCGATTCGCCCGACCAACGCAGTTCGCCAGGCCAGATACGCGATGCCTAACAACGGGCCGCTCTCGAGAAGAATGCGCGACCACTCGCCTTCACTCAGCAGAAAAACACTGCGCCCAGTCAGAAATTTTGCGCCTGCGTTCGTGCCGACGCCCACGCCGTAGCCGAAAAGTGGAGCTTTGCTCAAAACCGAGAATCCTTCCTCGAACACTGCGATAGGCCGTTCGAGCAGGCTGCGCGCAATCGACTGCTCGCCCTCATTGACTTCACTGAAACGGACGGAGAGCACCTGCATACCCTCGCGGACAAGTGGCGTGCGGCTGATTATCACTCCAAGTATCAGGGCCACGATCAGCGCCCGACCGAAGCGGTTCAGCAGATCAGCACGCATGAAGAGCACGACCAGCAACGAAGCGATGACCAGGGCACACGCGCCCACTACCGACCGACTGCCCGAAACCGAAACGCCGACCACCAAAGCTACCCCAGCGACAATGAGCAATCGCGTCTTATATACATCACGGCGCAGCGCCGCCCAAATCAGAAACGCTGCCGCCATCGCTTCGTACGCGACGACACCAATGACGAACGTAAACGTACCCGAGGTGCGCACTTTCCCAAGAGCCGACATCATGATCTCGCTCCCGCCGCCGGCGGTGCGATTGACGAACGCATCGGGCGGCGCGCTGAATTGCGCGACCATGAGCATGGTGAGCGGCAGCAGAAAGACCAGCGTCCACCAGCCAAGCTTTTTCACATCCTCAGGACCGAAGACAAGCGCAATGATCCAGATGAGCGGCAGTTGAAAGAAATTGGATCGGAACCCATAGCCGACGACGAGCAAGGTCTTTGCGGGCGGCAGATACGGCCATAGTTGAATCAAACTGGTCGCCACGGCAAAAAAGGCGATCACTCCGAGCAGAAAAACCCAGAAGTTGCGCGGGAAGATGCGGGCCCGGATCGCGAAATAGTAAATGAGTAGGACAATGGGATCGCGCACGATGAGGAGCGGGTCCGACAACTGCGGCACGATCCATTTCCGCAGAACACCTTCGAGCAAAAGCAGCCAAAAGAACAGCCAGAGCAACTGCCGCACACGGTGCTTCGCCTTTTCTTGCCGATTGTCGATATTCATGGCCCAATCAGAGCAGCGCCGCAGGACGATGAGCTTCCCGCGGCGGCTGTGCAAATCCGGCCGCAAGCCGCATGCCATCGCCACGCTGTGGCTCAGCGGGCGACAACGTTAATTCCGGCCAGCGGGGAATTGTAGAGCTTCGGGCCGTGCAGACGGACTCCGCTGTAGCTGTAAAAAGAGTAACCGCAGCCTTGCAGCATCCCGACCACGGCTCGGCCCGGTAATTTTCGCTCCTCGAGATAATTCAGGTGCAGCTCGAGAAAAATTGTCGGCTTGTGGCAGGCGAGAAAATCAAGCGAGCCCTTGATCGCTTCGTACTCGAAGCCTTCGACGTCGAGCTTAATGAAGTCAGGAACGACGCCCAATCGTGCAGCGGCGTCTGCGATTCGCTCGAGGCGAACTTCAATGTGCTGCGGTTGCTCCCACATCGTTTGCTCGAACCGTCGCGTCTGCACAAACCCACTGGCGGGATCGACCAGCATCTCGGCGGTTGCTTGTCTGTCTCCGATGCCAATCTTTTCGATGCGCATCCGCTCGCCGAACTCATTCAGGTCGCGTATTTCGCGCAACGCGCGGACCAGAATTGGCGAAGGCTCGAACGCAAATGCGCGGTTGTGCGGAGCCGCGGCGCAGAACAGCGCGGAGATGACTCCGGAGTGCGCGCCGATGTCAAAGAGCACGCCGCCTTGCACCGCCGCGCATGTTGTGGCGTGGAATTCGGCGCGTCCGTCGCCGCTGGTGAACCGTACCAATTGCTCATCGCAGGCGAGCGGAGCGAGAAACGAAAAGCGATTGCCGACCTTGCAACGAAGGACGCTATCGACTCGTTCGAGGAGGAATTCCGCGTCCGTGGGAGGATGAAATTGCGCTTTCCAGCGACGCCTCAACGCTCGACGTGCACCGTCCGGAAGAAAGCGGTTAAAATGTCGTTTGAGGAAACGCTTCACACTGATGCCGGCATAGATTTGTCGATCTCGAGCAAGGCAGAAACGGCGCGCACAACGATTTCTCCGTAGCCACGCCAGGTTAGCTCACCGGCGCGGCGACGCGCCGCGACAGCCAGTTCCGGAATCCGCGATCGGTTCGCGAGGAACCATCCCAGCTTTTCCGCAATCGCACCCGGCGATCGAATGGGCACGAGGAATCCTGTTTCGCCATCGACGATCACATCATCCGCCCCGGCATTGCGCGTTCCGATTACCGGAAGCCCGCACGCCATCGCCTCCTGTTGCACGAGCGCGCGTCCCTCGACAATCGACGGCAGCGCAAGCAGGTCGCACGTTTGCATGAGACGAAGCACGTCGACGTGCGCGCGCGGCGGCGCATAAACGAACTGCGGAAACTGCTCGCGATACCAACTGAGCGGACGAAGCAGCGAGCCCATTACGACCAGCTCCAGCTGGGGTGAGTTGATCAGCTTCATCGCCGCAAAAAGATCAGCCAGACCTTTGCGTTGCGTCAGGGCGCCGGCGAACAAGACGCGCAACGGCCGATCGCCGCGGCGGGTTGTCAGATCGGCCCCGCTCGGTGGTTCAACCTCGACAGGTGGCGAACCAAATGGCGCCAGAATCGTATGCCTGGTCGTTCCGGTATCGGGCGGCAGCGATTCCAGCACGAACTTACTCGGACAAATCACCAGCTCGGCGAGCGCCAGCTCGCGTGTTTTGCGCGCCAGCTTCGCATCCGAGTCCTGCGTCCCGCCGAGCGTCGGCTCCCATTCCGGGTAGCGCTGCGCTTCTTCGCGCAGCAAGCGTTGCGCAGTTTCCCAATACGCGATCGGCAGGTCGTAGACGCGGCGCAAGCCGAGAGCGCGCGCGGCAACAAACTGTTGCTCGGCGCAATCTTCGTAGGCGTAGACCGCGCGCACGTTCGCGCCGTAATCACCGCGGCGCAGCCGCCGCGCCGTCTCACAATCCAGGCTCTGACAAACCTGATCGATACTCGCCCACGCCGACTCGCCGCCGGTCAAATTGGTCAGGCCTAACGAACCGGCGAGGAGCCGGACCGTTTCACGGAACGGATGGATGTCGATTTTGTCCGCGGCGAGAGCGTAGTTGCGCCGCAGTTTGCCGTGAATGTGGTCGGCCAGAACAGGGTACGATTTCTT
>DASTDG010000226.1:0-24503 GCA_035710475.1 Chthoniobacterales bacterium
GGCAGCGCAGTGGACGCGGCGATCGCGGCGAACGCGGCGCTCGGATTGATGGAGCCGGTCTCGAACGGAATCGGCGGCGACCTTTTCGCCATCGTTTACAGCGCGAAGGAGAACAAGCTTTACGGGATCAACGGCAGCGGACGTTCGCCGCTAGGCCTTACCTACGAGCAAATGAAAGCCGAGCTCGACAAGCTACATCGCACGATGATCCCGCCGTTCGGCATGTTGCCGATCAGCGTGCCTGGCACGGTCGACGCTTGGGCCGAGCTGCACAATAAGTTCGGCAAACTCAAACTCGCGGACGATCTCACGCCGGCGATTCGTTACGCCGAGGAAGGTTTTCCGGTGAGCGAATTGATCGCCTACTACTGGGCATTCGGTCCGCGGCTCTACAAAGATTTACCTGGCGCCTTCTTCGAAACCTACACACTCGACGGCAAAGGGCGCACACCGGCGAAAGGCGACGTTTTCAAAAACCCGGCGCTGGCGAAGACGCTTCGATCGATCGGCGACAAAGGACGCGATGCTTTCTACAAAGGCGAGATCGCCGACAAGATCGACATGTTCATGCAGCAGAACGGCGGATTCCTGCGCAAAGTCGATTTCGAGAAGCACGCGAGCACGTGGGTCGATCCGGTTTCGACAAACTATCGCGGCTATGATGTCTTTGAACTTCCGCCGAACGGACAAGGCATTGCTACCCTCCAGATGCTGAACATTCTCGGAGGCTTCGATCTGCGCGCCATGGGACGCAATTCGCCTGACACATTGCACACCATGATTGAGGCGAAGAAGATCGTCTGGGCGGATCGCGCGAAGTATTACGCCGATCCTGCCTTCAGCAAAATCCCGTTACAAATCTTGCTCTCGAAGGAATACGCCGCCGAACGGCGCAAGCTCATTGACCCCATGCACGCCGCGAAAAAAGTGGGCGCTGGCAATCCGGATGAAATGCAAGCTTCAAATGCGCGCGACGATCGCAACGGAACATGGAGCTCTGCTCCGTGCGCCCAGCGGATTTCCAACCCGCTGATGTCTACAGGCAGCGGACAGAATGTCCGCTGGACGCACAGGCCGGAGGCCTATGTTCCGGACGCGCTGGATAGCGGCGACACGATTTACATGTGCACGGCCGATGATCAAGACAACATGGTCTCGCTTATCCAAAGCAACTATCGCGGAATGGGCAGCGGCATCGTTGTGCCGGGACTCGGGTTCAGGTTTCAGGATCGCGGCGAACTGTTTTCGATGGAACCGGGTCACGCGAACGTTTACGCGCCGGGTAAACGTCCGTTTCACACGATAATCCCCGGGTTCGTCATGAAAGACGGGAAACCGTGGGAAGCGTTCGGCGTGATGGGCGGCGGCATGCAACCGCAGGGACACGTCCAGGTCTTGACCAACCAGATCGACTTCGGATTGAACGTGCAGGAAGCGGGCGACGCGTCACGCTGGCAGCATGAAGGCGACAACGAACCGACAGGCGAAAAGATGGAGAACGGCGGCTACGTCAATCTCGAGTCCGGCATTTCCGCCGAGACGCAGCGGGAATTAAAAAAACGCGGACATGATGTGCGATTCGATGTCGGCGGCTACGGCGGTTATCAGGCGATCAAAGTCGAATGGCACGATGGTCAACGCGTGTATGTCGGCGCGAGCGAATCGCGCAAGGACGGAATGGCGGCGGGTTATTGAAGCAAACGGCGAACGCTCAACGTCGAACACGCAACGTTGAATTCAGCAGGCCACATTGGAGCGGTGCTTGTGCCAAGCGCCGGATCTATTGGTTAGGCGTTTGACACAGACGCCTCTACAACTCCTGTTCCTGTAGCAAATCGTCGAGATCGAGCGGACGCGTGGACATGTCTATCTTGCCCTCTGGCGTGCGTGGCCACTGGTTGCGCGGTTTGTCCCAGTAAAGCTCAATTCCGTTTTCATCCGGGTCGCGCAGATACAACGCTTCGCTCACGCCATGATCACTCGCGCCATCCAGGGGGATATTTGCCGCAATCAGGCGCCTGAGCGCGTCCGCCAGCTGCGTGCGCGTTGGATAAACAATCGCGAAATGGAAGAGTCCGGTCGTGTGCGGCGGCGGTGGCGGCGCGCCTTTGCTCTCCCAGGTGTTTAAACCGATGTGATGGTGATAATCGCCGGCGGAAATGAAGGCGGCTTGCGTTCCCCAGCGTTGTTGGAGCTCGAATCCGAGGACGCCACAATAAAAATTCAGCGCGCGTTCAAGGTCTGACACCTTCAGGTGCACGTGACCGACGCGAAAAGCCGGATCAATCGCCCTCGATTCGTTAGGCATCGGGTAAGCGGCGCCCTAGTTTTGCTGCCCCTTGAGCTGCGCGAGCTTCTCTTCGGCGCGGCTGACGTCGGATTTTCGTGCGCTGCCGACGGCGAGGAGGCGAAGTTGCCGCTGCAAATTCGCTTCAGCTAATTCGATCTCGACACGATGGCGCTTCGCATCGGCCGCTTGCGCGGCTTCAGTTAGCTGCGCCAGCTCTGCCTTTGTCGCGGCGTCGACCGCCGCCTCGCCGTTAACAGTAACCCAGCTGCGAGTTGCGGTTTGCGCCTGTGCGCTTTCGAGGCGGGCGTTGGCCAGCTCGGCTTCCAAGCGAACGACGCGCAGCGCGCGTTGCTCGACCTCCACCTGAGAAATCACGCCAATGCGACAGAGATGTGGCGCTGCGTCCGCGTTGCGCTTCGCGCGCTCAAGATCTTTCTCTAGCTTCGCAATATCGACGTCCTGCGGCTGCGCGTCGCTGGTCGAACCGGCTGCGCCCGTTCGATTCGGAATTAGCAGCGGCGGTTCGATCTCAAAGCTCTCCGGCCCCTGTGCTAACGCCGCGCTCGCGGCGATGACCACGAAAAGCGCCGCTCTCCGCATCATGGCTGAATATACAACGAGGCGAAATCGACCTCAGTGGACCCGAGCGGCGCGTGTTGTCCGCTCGGTTTATTTCACGTCGATCTTGTCGAACTTGCCCGACCCTTCGGAATAGAAGAGCGCGCCTTCGGTTTGGTCGCCCCCGCTCCAGTGCTTGTGCCCGCCGGGGATGCGGATGAACTCGCCCGGACCGACGTGTTTGTCGCCGGCCTCATCCCGGTACAGATAGGCACCTTTTAGCACGAGCAGCCACACGTCATTCGTGTGGGTGTGCATGTGCGCGTCATAGCCGGGTGCAAATTTCGTGAACACGCCGTGGGCGCCCTTGTCCGGATCGCCCCATACAACTGCCATCGAGACGCCAGGGAAACGCTCCGTGTAGGTAGCATTGTCCGCCGAGGCATAGATTACCTCTTTGGTCTTGCCAGTTGCAGATTTGCTCCTTTTCTCCGCCTGACCGGAGGCAAATGCAACGAAGCCAATCGCGACAACTGTCGCGAGTCCAAGCAACATCAATGGTTTTTTCATAGTTTGTCCTCCGTGAATTGATTCTCAGTCTAGTTGTCGATGTTGCGCGTTGTCGATCTTTCCCGCAACGGAAAGGTTGGCCGCTGGGGCGCTTGTCTCTGTTGCGGCAATCGGCCACGATGCACAAACATGAACGACGAGACGATATCGCTGCAGCAAGCGGAGCGAGTTGATGAGCAACTCGTGCGTGGCATCGGAATGCCCGCGCTCACGGCAAACATCATCAGCTGTACGATTGGCGCCGGTATTTTCGTTTTGCCGGCACTGGTAGCCAGAAATCTTGGTCCGGCCGCGCCGCTCGCGTTCGTCGTCTGTGCCATTGCGATGGTGTTGTTCGTCACCTGTTTCGCGATCGCGGGCAGCCGCGTCTCGCTCACGGGCGGACTTTACGCCTACGTAGAAGTGGCGTTTGGCCGCTACATCGGATTTCTTGCCGGCGTGCTCTACGGGTTGACGGCGCTTGGGGCAGTCGCCGGCGTGGTGAACGTTCTCGTGAACTCAGTCGCGCTGGTCGCGCCATTTCTTGGCAGTTCAGTCATGCGCATAATCGTCATGATGCTCGTTTACGGGTCACTGGTGTTCATCAACGTGCGCGGCGTGCGCGGTGGCGCTGGCGCGGTGACGATCGTGACGTTCGCCAAACTTCTCCCGCTGTTGTTGTTCATTATTGCCGGCATCTTCTTCATTCACCCGGCGAATCTTACCTGGGCAACGTGGCCGGGCAGCAAGTCGTTAGGCGACGCCGTCATTTTGCTGATCTTCGCCTTCGTCGGCATCGAAGTGGCGTTGATCCCGAGCGGCGAAGTGAAAAATCCGGCGCGCACGGTGCCGCGGGCGGCGTATCTCGCGCTCGTCATCACCACAATCATTTACATCCTCATCCAGGTCGTGGCGCAGGGAACGCTCGGCGCTGACCTTGCCAATCACCCGGACGCGCCCCTCGCCGAAGCGGCGGCAAAATTTCTCGGCCACGTCGGCCGCACCGTTCTGCTGGCCGGCGCGACCATTTCTGCGTTTGGATTTGTCACGAGCGATATTCTCAGTTCCCCGCGCATGATCTTCGCCTTCGGCCGTGACGGCGCGTTGCCGGCGTTCTTCGCGCACGTTCACCCGCGCTATCGCTCGCCCGATATCGCTCTCATCACCTACGCGGTGCTCGCATTCGCCTTATCGATAACCGGCAGGTTTGAGCAACTGGCCGTCCTCTCCAACGTCGCCGTCCTCCTAATGTATTTTCTTTGTTGCGCGGCCTGCTGGGTTCTGGTGCGGCAGGACGTTCGCGCTGACGGTCGGCCATTGAATTTTCCGGGGATGAACATCGTGCCCGCGCTCGCCATCGTCGCCATCATCTGGATTCTCGCTCACGCCACCGCACGCGAGTTTACCGTCACGGCCATTGTCCTCGCGGTTGCGTCACTGTTGTATCTGGTTCGCCGGATTTCATTGACGTAATCGTCGAATGAAAATGGCTGGTGCCGGCGCGAAGTGAGATTACGAGCGTGGCCTAACGAATTGTGAAAAGAATCCTGATCCTCACCGCCGGGTTCGGCGAGGGGCACAACAGCGCGGCGCGGGGGGTGCGCGACGGGCTGGCCCGGGTGGCGCCCGTTCAGGTGGAGGTCGAGCTACGCGATCTGTTTCCACAGAGTTACGGTGCGCTCAACGAGCTCGTTCGCAAAACCTATCTGGCGGTGATTAACCAATGGCCGCATTCCTGGGGCTACGTCTACCGCTGGCTCGACGGTATCAGGAACTTCGACGAACGCTTCCAGCGGTTCAGACGCTTAAAAAAGCATTTCGCACAAGTGCTCGACCGGTTCCAGCCGGACGTGCTCGTCTCGACATTCCCGCCTTATCCTTATCTGCTGCGCCAAATCGCCGGAGCGGACCGCAGTTGCAAGAATGTCGTCGTGATCACCGACTCGATTACGGTGAACGCGATCTGGTACCAATGTGACGCGGACTTTTTCCTTCCATCAAACGAGCAGAGCGCAGCGGTCGTGCGCGCCGCCGGAGTCGCGCCGGAAAAAATCAAGGTGTTCGGGTTCCCAGTGAATCCGCAGTTCGCCGATCTCGAACAAGATCGACAATCGCGCCGCCAAAGTGCGCGGCCACACATTTTATGCGTCATTCATGCGGGCAAAAAACGGGCACCGGAGTTGGTGCGCAAACTTCTCGGCCTCGAAATTGAGTTGACCGTCGCGGTTGGGCATGACCGACGACTGCACGATGCGATTCGCAGAGTCAGCGACAAAGGTCAGATCGAGATGATCGGCTGGACAAACGAGATGCCGCGCCTGCTTTGCCGCAGCCATATTCTTATCGGCAAAGCCGGTGGCGCGACGGTCCAGGAAACAATCGCCGCCGGCTGTCCGATGATTGTGAGCCACGTCGTCTCGGGCCAGGAGGAGGGCAACGCCCGCCTCATCGCAGAAACCGACTCCGGCGTCATTGCTCTCGAAACCGATGAAGCCGTCGCGCAAGTTAGCCGCGCCTTTGCCGACGGCGCGCAGCAATGGCGCGAATGGGCCGGCAACATAGCCAAGCTAAGCCGCCCCCGCGCCGCGCTCGACATCGCCCAATTCCTATTGTCGATCTAAAGCAAAAGTTTCCCGCCCACCGAGAAAGGTTCGGCGAACTGCAAGTGCCGGTGAAAGAACAACCAGATCAGCGTCCGCGCCGCTGCGGAGCGCGCCTTTCGCTTCGAGGCCGATCGCGCGCGCGGGATTTTGCGTTGCCATTGCGATCGCTTCATGCAGCGGAAGATCGAGATCGTGCACGAGCGTGCGCACAAGATCGATCATGCGCGCGGCGCTGCCCGCGAGCGCGGAACGATCCGCGAGCAGACACACGCCACGGTCGACAATGCAATCCTTACCGTAGAGCGAGAAGTGAGACCCTTGCTCCAGTCCGGCTCCTGCTGTCGCATCTGTGACGAGGCAAATTCCACTCGATGTCTTTGCGCGATACAACATCTTCATCAAAGTCGGCGACACGTGATGGCCGTCGGCGATCAATTCGCAGCTGATTTCCGGCTCGCTCAGCGCGAATTCAAGCAACCCGGCTCGGCGATAAATTCCGTCGCGCCGTGCGGACGACATGCAGTTGAAGGTGTGCGTCGTGCTGCGCAAGCCGCGTGCGAACGCCGCGCGCGCTTCTGCGTCGGAACAATCGCTGTGACCACCACTCACGCTTACGCCGGCGGCGGCAAATTTCGCGATCGCGTCCAGCGCACCAGGTAACTCAGGCGCGATCGTGAATCGTTTGATTACATCCACATGCTCCAGCAAGCGAGCCATCGCCGCCGGCGTGGGATGTTGAATGAATTCGGCGCGTTGCGCCCCGGCCTTCGTTTTCGAGATAAAGGGACCCTCAACGTGAACGCCGGCAATCTGCAGATTGGAAAATCGACAATCGCGAACGGCGTCCAAGGCATTGACAATCGCGTCGAGCGGCGCGGACGCCGTTGTCAGCAGCAGTGAGGTAGTCCCGCCGCTGGCGTGGAAATCGCAGATCGCGCGGAACGCGTCTGCGGAAGCTTCCATTGTGTCACGCCCGACCGCGCCATGGAGATGAAGATCGATGAAGCCTGGCGCGAGGTAATCACCGCCAAGGTCGACAATCTCGTCATCGGCGAAGCCTGTTTGTGGCCGAATCTCGGCGATTTTGCCGTCCCTGACGACCAACTCGAGGCCGTCACGGATGCCCTCCGGAAAGATGCAGCGCCCGTTGCGCAGGATCATGCCGGAAGACGATTGCGTTTGCGAACGCGAAAGTCCATTTTCGAGAGCGGCTCATGGACTTCGATTACGATGTCGTGATCATTGGCGGCGCGTTTTCCGGCGCAGCTACGGCCCTGATGCTCAAGCGCAAACAGCCGAATGCGCGCGTGCTCATCGTTGAAAAAAACGCGGAGTTCGACCGGAAAGTCGGTGAATCGACCACCGAGGTGAGCAGTTGCTACATGACGCGCATCCTTGGCCTAACGAATTATCTCGGGCACGAGCACCTGGCCAAACAAGGTTTGCGTCTCTGGTTTTACAATTCCCCGGAGCAAAGGTTTGATGACTGCGTCGAAATCGGGCCGCACTACAACGCGCGCGTGCAGACGTTCCAGGTCGATCGCGCGAAGCTCGACTCGCACTTGCTCGAATGCGCCGTAAATGCCGACTGCGACCTCTGGCGTCCGGCAAAAGTGGCGCGGATCGATTTGAACGCGGCGAACGGCCAGACGATCACTGTGGATGTCGATCTTGCACAACGCGCCGTTCGTACGCGTTGGGTAATCGATGCCAGCGGCCGCGCCACCCTGCTTGCGCGCAAGCTCGGACATTTTCGGCCTAACGCGGAGCACCCGATCAACGCGGTCTGGGCCCGATTCACCGGAGTGAAAGACTGGGACAGCTACGATTGGCGCGAAAAATTTCGCGATTACATGGACGAATGCCGCACCGCGCGCTCATGGGCGACCAACCATCTCATGGGCCATGGCTGGTGGTGCTGGATCATCCCTCTGCGCGGCGGTGATGTGAGCGCGGGCATCGTTTACGATAATCGCATCTTCAAATTGCCGGACGGCACGAATCTCGCCGGGCGATTGCACGCGCACCTCGTCGGCCATCCGGTCGGTCGCGAAATTTTCCACGAGGCGCGTGCGATCGAGGGAGATGTGCATGCGCTGTCGTTGTTGCCCTATCATAGCGAAAGAGTCTGCGGCGAGGGCTGGGCGCTGGTCGGCGACGCGGCTGGTTTCATCGATCCGCTTTACAGCCCCGGTCTCGATTTTTGTTCCTACACGAGCAACTATGTGGCGGATTTCCTCGCGCGCAGTCTAGCCGGGGAGGACGTGAGCGAATCGGTCCGGCATTACAACGAGCAGTACCCCATCATGTACCGCTCGTGGTTCAAAACCCTCTACAAGGACAAGTATTATTACATGGGCGACGCCGAATTGATGTCGGCCGCGTTGCTGCTCGACGTGGCCTCCTATTATTTCGGCCTGGTCATTCCAGCCTACAAGGATCCGGAGAAAGCGTTTCTGCAGCTGCCGTTTCGCGGAACGCCGGGACGAATTGCGGCACGCATGATCAGCTTCTACAATCGGCGACTCGTTAGGCTGGCGCGGCGCAGGCTCGCCACGGGTTATTTCGGCAAAAACAACGCCGGCTGGCGCGAGCTTTACGACGGATTCGTGCCGGACTGGCGAGCGACCAAGCTGCTGCGCAAGGGGCTGTTTCGCTGGTGGAAAGCGGAGCTCACAAATTTGAGGCTAATATTCGTTTCACCGGCGCGAGTAAGGCCGAATGAGAGCTCTGCGCCAGCACCTGCCGAAGCCTGAGCAAAAGCGCCGCGCGGACAAAGCTTGTCGTCGCGACGTTCAAGAGGGGCTGAGCAAGCCGAGATACCACCGCACAAACGCCGGGCCATAGAACATCCAGGTCACTGCGCCGAAAGCCAGATACGGCCCGAAGGGGAGCTTCGCCGACCAGACACGTTTCCCGACAAGTAAGGTGAACAAGCCGACAAGGGAGCCGAGAAGTGATCCCGCAAAAACCGCGAAAAGCACGGCCCGCCAGCCTAGGAACGCCCCGATCGCCGCGAGAAATTTTAAGTCGCCGCGGCCCATCGCTTCGCGAGGAATAACGATCAGGACGGCCGTGCCGGTGATTTCGTTAACGTGATCTAGTAGCAACGTTTCTCCTTCCACGACCAGGCGGTCGTAGTAAAACTCCAGGGTGATTTTATTGTGAATGCGATTGTCGATCTTCGCGTCATCGCATTCCAGGATTAGCCGGTCTTTTTCGCGAGCGAAGTAATCGCTCCACAAACTTTGCTCCGCGCCGACAACGAATTCGGCATCATCGCCCTGGCGCTTCCACGTGAATGGCGTCGGGCCGTCGAGTTTGATTCGTTTTTTCCCGAACGCCAGTTTGCCTGCCTCCAAAACGAACAGCAGGACGAGATAACCGAGAGCGGCCGCGAGCATGGAGCGAATGAGCGCGGCGAGCCGCGAATCGGTCTCCATTAACTGCGGAACGGCCAGACTCGCGAGCACGCCCATTATCGCGCCGCCAATCGTGACCTGGTCAGGAATGATGAAGTGCTCAAAGTCGACAAAGGTCGCCACGATGACGAGCGAAACGAAAATCCAGTAGGCGATCGCCATCGGGATGGGAAAGCTTTGCCAGATGGCGAGAAACAAAAACGCGGTGAGCAATTCCACGGCAAAATAACGGAGGCTGATGCTGGCGCCGCAGTTCGCGCAGCGACCGCGCAGCAACATCCAACTGGCGAGCGGCAGATTGTGCTGCCAGGGAATGGGATATTTGCAGGCCGGGCAGAAAGATCGGCGCGGTCGATTGATCGAAAGATCTAGCGGCAAGCGATAAATACAAACATTGAGGAACGATCCGACGACGGCGCCGGTGATGAAAACAAAAATGCTGAAAAGAAGCCGGTAGGCCGAGATATCCACGCGCTCAGGCAACGTTGCGTTGCAACGCGCGGCGTTCCATCAGCCACGCAATCCAGATACAGCTTTCGTAGAGGAGACACATCGGCAGTCCCATCGCGATCAGTGTCAGGATATCCGGCGTGGGGGTGATAATGGTGGCGAGAATAAAGATGAGGACGATGGCGTACGGTCGGGTGCGCGCCATGAATCGATAGGTGACCAACCCAAAGCGCACGAGCGCCAGCACCACAACCGGCAATTCAAAAGCAAGCCCGAAGCCGATTGTGAAGCGCGTCACAAAAGAATAATACTGCTGCACCGTCCAAGTCGGCGTCCAACCGAGCGATTGCGTATCGCGAAAAAAGAAGAGGATCGTTTTGGGCAAAAGCCAGAAATAACAGAGCAGCACACCGAGCAAAAATAAGGCGAAGCTGACCGTGATCGCCGGAAGCAGAAAACGTTTTTCCACGGCGGTGAGCGCCGGCAAAACGAACTCCGCGCAGAAATAGAGGAGCAACGGGAATGAGAGAACGATCCCAGCGTAGAACGCGAGATGAAACGAAATCACGATCGAATCGGTTATGCCGAGGGCACGCAACTCGGCGGCTTGTTCGCCGATCTCGCGCAGCGGCGCCTGCAGGATGCGGACGAGCGTCGAGCGAAAACCGAAACAGACGATCATCGCCGCGATGAGCGTGATCGCCATCTTCACAATGGTCCAGCGGAGATCCTCGAGATGCTCGAGAAACGGTTTCGAGGTCTCGCCCTCTGGCAGCTCGCGAAATTTAAAAATGTCCCGCAGCGGCATTAGAATCGACAGTCACTCGGCAGGCGCCAGCGAAATGAAGCCGTGCGCCGCGAGCCGGGCGCAAATCCCCAGCGTGTTGGCATCGCGAATCTCGTTATCAGCAATCATCTGGCGGATTTCGCCCACTGTGAACGCGTGGCAGTCGAGAATCGATTCCCCTTCACCGTGACCGTCTCCGCGTGCGCTATGCTTGACTGGCCGTGCCAGAAAGAGATAGCCGTACTCGTCCGTAAAACCGGGTGAAGCGAAATAATGGCCGAGCGCAATCAGTTCGCCGCCGGGAGCGAGTTCGTACCCGGTCTCTTCGCGCAACTCGCGAAGTGCCACTTCTCTGATCGCCTCGTCGTCGGCTTCGCCGTTATCAATTTGCCCAGCCGGCATCTCCCAAATTGCAGCGCGAATCGGCACGCGTTCCTGCCGGATGAGCAGCAATTTCCCGTCGATCGTCATTGGCGCGATGATTACGGCCGCTTTCCGATGCACCACCGTCCAGGGGCGTGGCTGCGAGCGCATGGGCGTGCGCACAATATCGGTGACAACTTCAAGGTGCTTGTTGGTGAAATGATGCTCGCTCGACACGGTTTCCCACCCACCGGTGTCCTGCACAATGTTGCTCCGCGTCACGCGGCCACTGTAGAGGCCGCTCTCCTCAGCGGCAAACCGTGTTACGTCAGCTCGGCGCGCCAGCGTTTGATCTGCGCAGCAACGTTCTCGGGCGACGGCGCGCCGATCGCGTGGCGTTGTGCAAGCGAGTGGCGCGGATCGAACACGCGCGCAAGATCGGTTTCAAACAATGGAGAAAACTTGCGCAACTCCTCCAGCGGCATCTCGTTGAGCGGCACCTTCGACTGACTCGCTTGCGCGACGATTCGGCCGATGATCTCGTGGGCTTCGCGAAATGGCGCACCTTTTCTGACCAGATATTCGGCCACATCCGTGGCTAGCAAATTTGGATCGGCGGTCGCAGCTTCCATCCCTTCGCGATTGATCTTCAGTTCTCGCAATGCATCGGCGAAGACTTCCAGCGCCAGGTTGATTGTGTCGCTGGAATCGAATAACGCGTGCTTGTCTTCCTGCAGGTCACGGTTGTAGCCGGCGGGGAGCGCTTTCAGCGTGGTTAACATCGACATGAGATTGCCGAAAAGCCGGCCGGTTTTGCCGCGCGTGAGCTCAGTGACATCCGGGTTTTTCTTTTGCGGCATTAAACTCGAGCCGCTCGAAAATGCGTCGCTGAAGTCGACGAAACCGAATTCGGTCGTGCTCCAGAGGATCAGGTCCTCGCTCAAGCGCGAGAGATGCAGACCGATCATGGCCAAACAAAACAGAAATTCGCAGATGAAATCGCGCTCACTGACGGCGTCGAGACTGTTCTGTGACACACGCGCGAACCCGAGCTCGCGCGCGATGAATTGTCGATCTAACACAATCGTCGATCCGGCGAGAGCACCTGACCCGAGCGGAAGAACATCGGTGTGTCCAAGGCAAGCACGCAGGCGCTCACGGTCGCGCTCGAACGCTTCGATTTGCGCGAGTAAATAGTGGGCGAACGAGATCGGCTGTGCTCGTTGCATATGTGTGTAACCAGGCATGACAATGCTGACATGTTCCTCGGCCAGGTCTAACAGTGTGGCCTCGAGCGAACGCAATCGATTGTCGATGTTCGCGATCTCCGTTTTGACGTAGAGCCGCAGATCGAGGGCGATCTGGTCGTTGCGGCTGCGGGCAGTATGAAGCTTTGCTCCGACTGCGCCGATTTTGTGGGTAAGCGCGGCCTCGATATTCATGTGCACGTCTTCGAGCGCGACATCCATTTGCACTCGCCTCGTTCGATTTCGCTCGCGATCTCGCGCAAACCAGTCTCGATTTTTTCCCGCTCATCGGCCGAAATGATTCCCGCCGCAGCCAGCGCACGGGCGTGAGTAATTGAGCCAAGGATGTCCTCGTGATACAGCCGCCAGTCGAACGAGACAGATTCGGTGTAGCGAACCGCCGAATCGGCGAGCGGAGCGGCCAGTCTGCCTTTGCGCATCTTAATCCTCTGCGTTGCGGTCGACGAAGACAGCGGCGTAGCGCGCATCAGCGAGAACGAACTTGCGTAGCTCAACGCTGACCTGCCGGGCGGGAAAGGTGCGCAACAGGTGGTCAGCGATTTGTTCGGCTAACGTTTCGATCAGTTTCGCGCTCTCTGCGCCGGCCACTCGTCTTGTTTCTTCGCACACGGCCGAGTAGTCGATCGTGCGTGTGATGTCCTCGCTGAGATCGCGAAATTTCGCTCGAGGCCAGAGCGTAATGTTCACCGCGAGCCGTTGTGGCTGAGCGCGCTCCTCGTTCGAAACGCCCACCCGCGCAAAAATCTCCAACTCCTCGATATGAATTTTGTCGCCGGCTGAGCCGTTCATTTGCCCAATCAACATCCGAGACCGCAGTCGGGGAACTGAAAAAAATCGGTTCGCAGGAAACTTCCGGCCGGATTTCCCGTAGGTGCAGGTATGAGGAAATGGATACTTCGGGACCTGCCGCGCTCGCTGGAGAGGAAGCTGCGGCACTGGTTGGAGCGATTGTTTGGGCGAAGGCCGCAGCGACCAGTTCGGCCGCAGGTCCGCGGACGCAAATGAACGCTCATCTCAAGTCGCCGCAGCAAAAGCATGAGGAAGGCAGTTCTGCTTTAGGCTTGTGCGCGAATTGCGGGAATAACATGATCGTCGCCGGTGAACGCGAATGCCGCGCTCAAAGGCGACCGGCAGAACGGTTTCGTGACCACGCGCTGGAGCGTGGTGCTCTCATGCGGCAGCCCGGAAGAGCGCGGCAGTGCGGCATTGGCCGAGCTGTGCCGCATCTACTGGCGCCCCATTTTCGCTTTCATTTGCCGTCGTGGCTACTCCGTCACGGACGCTCAGGATTTGACACAAGACTTCTTTCTCATGGTGATTGAAGGCAATCTTCTCCAGCTGGCCGATCCGTGCCGCGGACGCTTTCGCTCCCTCCTCCTGAAAGCGATGCAAAATTTCTTGATCGACAGTCACGCGTGGCGCAAGGCGCAAAAGCGCGGCGGGAAAATCCAATTTGTCTGCTGGAATGAGTGGATGGCCGAAGCGCCGTCACAATTGTCGATTCACACACGCGAAGCGGAAAGCTGGCCGGCGGAAAAAATTTATGATGTCCGCTGGGCTGCGACTGTGGTGGAGCGAGCACTGCACCGTCTCGGCGAAGAATGCGAAAGCCGCGGCCGCCGGCGCATGTTCAGCGTGTTAAGCAAATATCTCGCCGCGGAACGGAGCGACGTTTCGTATGTTGCGATCGGCAACGATCTCGGCGTCTCGGCCGACGCAATCAAACGGTTGTTGCATCGACTGCGTGATAGGTACCGCGCCATTCTCCGTGAGGAAGTTTTGCAGACCGTCGAAAGCGCGGCGGAAGTAGATGAGGAGATCCGTTATCTCTGCGCCGTCCTCGCGACCGAAGAACCGCCGCACGCGCAATGAATATCGCCGGCCTTTCTGATTTCACCGGTAACGCCTCTGACGAAGCGCCAAAGTGCGAGTGCGGATCGGCGGCGACAGTCAGCGTTGGGCTGTGCGTGAGCTGTCTGCTGCGCTGCGGGTTGCGGGCAGAGGCAGCAACTGAGGAAAGCTTTGCTGAAGCGCTGCGGCAAATCGAGATCCGCGATAGTGACTGGCAGCTGGGAAATTACCAGATCCTCGAAGAAATCGGCCGCGGCGGAATGGGTGTAATTTATCGTGCGCGACAGCGGCATTCCGGACGTATCGTCGCGCTCAAACGCGTACTGAGTTATCACAGCGACTCGCACGAGACGCTAACGCGATTTCGCCGGGAGGCAGAAGCGGCGGCGAGCTTGGACCACGCAAACATCCTGCCGATTTATGAGGTGGCGATGGGTGAGGACGGGTTGCCGTTTTTCAGTATGAAATTCGCCCCGGGCGGAAGCCTGTTGCCCGCGCGGACGACCTATCGCGCCCGGCCGCGCCAAGCCGTGCAGCTGCTGGCAAAGGTCGCACGTGCAATTGAACACGCGCACACGGCTGGCATTCTCCACCGAGATCTCAAACCGGGAAACATCCTGCTTGACGCTCGCGGCGAACCGCTCGTGAGCGATTTCGGTCTGGCGAAATGGCTCGACGCCACGAGTGATCTCACACGAACGATGACGGTATTCGGCACGCCGGGATACATCGCGCCGGAACAAGTGCGTTCCCCTGCCGAAATGTTGACGGCAGCTGTTGATGTTTACAGCCTCGGCGCCATTCTCTTTGAGCTGCTCAGTGGCCGGCCTCCGTTTGTAGCGGAGCATGCTATTGCCGTGATTCATCAGGCAGCCGAGAAACAAGCGCCCAGGTTGCGCTCGGTTGCGCCGGCACTCTCGCGCGATTTGGAAACAATCTGCGCCCGTTGTTTGGAACGTGACCCGCGGGCGCGTTATCAATCCGCGGGCGTTCTCGCCGAGGATCTGGAACGCTGGCTCGAAGATCGTCCGATTAGCGTGCGGCCAGTCTGCGCGCCCGTTCGGCTTTGGCGCTGGTCGCGCCGGAATCGGCGTCTCGCCGTGGCTTGTGCAGCGTGTGTGCTACTCGGCGCGGTTGCGGCGCTACGCCAGCTCCAAAGTTGGCATTTGGAATCGGCGGTACGCAAAGCAGTGTTAGCTGCGCATTCGATCGCCGTTCTCCCGTTTCTAAATCTCGACACCGGCGAAATGGCGAATGACATGACGGCGCGTTTGGGCAAGGCGCTGCGCGCCGAACTTCCGGCTTTGGGTCCGGCCAAGATTGTGGAGCTGCCGATCCCATCTGCGAAATGGACGGGAACGGGAAATGTCGATGAAATCCGAATCGCGGCCGGGCAGGCAGATACGCGGGCAGTTCTTTCCGGCACAGTGCGGCACAGTGGTCGCGGTGTTCGGCTGTCGATCCATCTCTTTCGCGAGACCGGGGATGACACGCTTGGTCAGTGGTTGCTGGATGTCGGTGCTATCGAGGAGCTGCCACAGGCGCTCCGGAGGCCCGGCGGTATCGCCGCTCTGCTTTACCGTGCGCTCGATGCGAGGACGCATGCGCAGAAGGGCGCCAGCAACACCGACGCCGCAATGGTAGACGATGTCGCGCGCGGCTATTTTAACGCCGGACGTGCATTGCTGGATCGGCGGACCATTCCAGATATGGATCGCGCGATTAATTGTTTCGAAGAAGCAGTGCGGGCCGCTCCCGCTTCCGTCGCGGCGCGTTCCTATCTCGCATTGGCTTATCTGGGACGCAATTTTCTCACCGCTAATCCGGCGCATATGGAACGCGCGTTCGCGGTCGCAAACCAGGCGCTCGCGCTTGACTCCCACAACCCCGCTCCGCACCGCGCATTGTGCTCGCTCTATACTTCCACAGGGCAATTCGAGCAGGCGCTGGAACATGGGCTACTCGCGTTGGAGGCAGGCGACCCGAGCGAACGCGCGCTCGGGCAAATCGCTTTCGTCTGGAAGGAATTGGGGCATCCCGAAAAGGCAATCCGCTGGTTTGGCAAAGCCAAACTGAGCGAGCGACAGCCGGCCGACTACGATGCATTGCTCGGCGACTGCTGGATGCTTTTGACCGAAGACGATCAGGCGCGAGAGGCATACCGCGCGGCAGCGAATTTTCACCCCGATTTACCCGAGGGATGGCTTGGCCTCTGTCACCTTCAGCTTCTAAACGGCGATTTTGCTGGCGCACGCATGCTTTTCCGGCAACGCGCGGGTGAGTATCAGGCCTTTCACACGGTCAAACCATTACTCGCGCAGATCGAATTCTTTTCCCGTAATTTCGCTGAAGCAGAGCGACTCTACCGTGAAATCCGGGACGCCGATCCGCGCGGCGTTGGCTTGGAGCAATACGGTGCAATCAGTAGCGCATCGGCTCTCGCCCGGTTGAAATTTGCCACCGGCGATCTCGTCTCTGGCAATCAGCTTCTCAAGCAATGCCTGGCGAGCGATCAAGCGCAAGTCCGAGTCTCGCCGCACAACGCCGAGGTGCTCTACCGCCTCTCTGCCGACGAGGCGATACAAGGGAACGTCGCCATGAGCCTGCAATTTTTACGCAACAGCATCGCCGCTGGGTGGCTCGATTACCGGTCGACCCGCCTTGATCCGCGCTTCGACCAAGTAGCGGCCAACCCCGAATTCCAAAAGCTTCTCTCCGAGCTGGCCGCGCAAGTGGCTGGCCTTCGGACGGCACTCACCAGCCGATCTCCCAAAGGTGAAAATGAAAACTCAGCGAGGTAAACAACATGCCAAGAACATGGAAATCCAAACAGGACCGCAGAGACGCCGCTGTCGCGTTTCTCCGGAAAACGATCACTGATCCAGATGTGCGTTCCGCCGTTCTCAAAGATCGACAATTAGCGCACAAGCTCTTTGAGCGCGAAGGCGACATTAACATCCCAGACGACGTGGAAGTGATTTGCGTTGGACCGAGCACGCAGGAGCGCGATCGACTCGTCGTGTTCGTTCTGCCACCGGAGGGCACCGACACCGAACATCTCGATCCGTTCAAGTACTGGACCGGCACCTGGCTCCCGTACAACATGGATCCGATGAAGGTCGTCGCGTCTGCGGAGCGCACCGGCGCCCGCGCGCCCGAACCTGTCGCCGCGTCATAAGCGGTCAGCCGTTCGGAAAAATTCTGAGAGCCCGTAGAGTCGGACGTCTTCCTCTGCGAACCTCCAGACTGGCGGGAAGTCATCGGCGCCGACCCGATTCAGATAAGAATTGGGGTCGGCGCGAAGGGCCGCATACAGCGTTTCGGCAATGACGCGGCTGCCGAGCGGCCCGACTCGGTTGCCGTTGTGTCGCACCTCGGATTCTTTGAGGATATAATACCACAGCGGCGTGTCGCGCGTGAGGCCAGTATCACGGAGAATCTGGCCCTGCGCCGTTTCTTCTCCCTCGAGGTTCTGCGTCAGTTCCGCTTCGCTTAATACGCGCTCGTGCAAGGCGCGCGCCGCGCTCTGCCCGGATGCCAACCGCAAGCCGGCGCCACGCAACAAGGTTCGCACCGGCAGTTCCGCCGGGTTTTTCGCGACCCTGAAGTGAGGGCAGGCAATTTGCGCGACGCCAACTAAATCGTCCGGCAACAACTGAAACGACGGCGCCAGACGCGTGTCGATCGGGCGGCTTGTCACCGAGCGGCCATCGCCTGCGCCTTGAAAAAAGAATCCCCAGTTGATTTCCACCTTCTCGTCAAGCGGCCCGCGCTCCGAAGTTCGGCTGAAGATTTGCGGCAGACGCATTTCCTGCCCGAAAGAGAATAGATAATTTGGTCGCACCATCGCGTGCCCAAAACGCATGGCCGCCGCAGCGAACTCGATCGGCACGGAAAACGTATTCCATCTGATTATCGATCTTCCGTGGACAAAAACTTCCCTGTAGACAGCCGGGTCGAGCAGCGTCGGAAGATAATCGCGGCAGACGAGCCACTGGTATTGCCATTGCGTCTGGAGCCGCGCTCGCGCGAACAGCGCTGTGTTGTCCGCAAATTCGCCTTGAAATTGCTCGACGGCGAAATTGTGCACTCGTGCAAAAACAGCCGTCATTTGCCGCAGGATCAGATTTTCTGTGTTGCGCTCATCGGCTAGAACGCACCCGCCATTCCCCGCAACGTGAATGTCGAATGAGTGTCGACCGTTTTTCCGTTGGCCGACCTTCAACCGCACTCCGTCAGTTTCATAAAGCTCCGGTGAAATCTCAGGGCCGCCGCCGTATAATGTGCTGAGGTCCAGCTTCGGCGTCTGCAGGTTCTCCAGCTCCTCCGGTTCTTTTTGCCACGCGCCGTCGACCGAGCTGACATCCTTCGTCAGATCGTGCGCGATGAATTGGCCAAAATACGTGTAGCCGCTGTCGACGAGAATTTCCGGGCGCTCGTCGGAAACGCGGGTGCCGTCGTCGATCATTGCGCGACCGAGTTCGGTAAGCGCTTGACAATATTGATCGGCATCCGCCCGCAACCGCATCGGCCGGAAGAGACGGCAGTAGCGATCGAGCGCCGATTCGCGAAACGGTCTGAGATAATCGTCCACTCCGCCCCGGTTCTACGGAGTCGGCGGGACGAAGTTCCTGAATTAGGTCAGCCGACGCGAAAACGGACGTCCCCGACGACTTTACCGCCGAAGCGCCGCTTCAGTTTTCGCAAGATGTCGATCTTGGACACCTGTTCGAGCTCGTAGTGCAACGCCGGTTGCAATACGCGGACGTAGAGGACGCCGTCGTGCAAAGCCACCGGCGTCGAATGGGCGGCGATGAACTCACCGACGATGTTGCTCCAGGCGTCCATAATCTCCGATTCCTGCAAGCGCTCCTTCAGACCGAGCCGTTGCATCATCTTCGGCAGCAGCTCGGCCGTCGCTTGCCACCGGTCCGGTTCAACACGGTGCTCCGGTGAGCCGCGCCATTCGGCAACGGCGCGGTTCCGCAGGGTCGAGTTCACATTACAAGAGCGACAATCAATCAGTATTTCCGCCGCATGTTGCTCGGCAGAATATTCAACTCAGTGCGATATTTCGCGACGGTGCGGCGAGCAATAGGGATCCCGCGTTTGCTGAGGATTTCGACGATCTCCTTATCGCTAAGCGGCGCGTTGCCGTCCTCGTTTTTGACAAGATCGAGGATCGCTTCTTTGACGCTCGTGTTGCTCATCGATTCGCCGCTCGAAGTCTGATAACCCGGCGTGAAGAAGTATTTCATTTCGAATACACCCTGCGGCGTCGCGATGTATTTGCCGGAGATAGCCCGGCTCACGGTTGTCTCGTGCACGCCGACCGCGTCGGCAATTTGCACCATTGTCATCGGTTTGAGGTGTGAGGAGCCGTGCTCAAAGAATTCGCGCTGCCGTTGCACGATCTGGTGAGCAATGTTCGAGATCGTCTGCTGGCGTTGGTGAATGGACTTAATCAGAAATTTGCCGCTCCGGATTTTGTCGCGGATGTAATCTTTGACTTCGTTGCCGTTCCCCTCCTGCGCCATGATGTCTTTGTAGGTGTTGCTGATGCGCAGGTGCGGGATTTGTTCGCCGTTCAAGATTACCTGGTACTGGCCGTTCACTTTCTCGACGGTTACGTCCGGCAGGACATAATTTTGCGGTGAGGCGGCGAAGATTTGGCCAGGTCGCGGATCGAGCTGCGCGATATTATTCGCGCACTTCTGCACCTGCTCGACGCTGATGCCCATACGGCGCGCAATCTCGGGAAAACGCCGCTTCCCGAGATCCTGCATGTGCTCCGATACCACCTTGTACTCGAGGCTGTTTTGCCGGCCTTCGCGCTTGAGTTGAATGAGCAAGCACTCGCGCAAATCGCGCGCGCCTACCCCGGGCGGATAAAAACTCTGGATCAGCGTCAGCATGTTTTCGAAATCGGCCTGCGGGATACCGGTGTTGAGCGCCATTTCCTCGGGCGTGGTTTGCAGAAAACCGTTGTCATCAATGTTGCCGATGATGAGCTCGGCCGTCTTGCGATCGTTTGTGTTCAGCACGGTTTGGTTTAGTTGCCCCATGAGATGCTGTTGCAGCGTCTCTTGCGTCGCGATCGAATCGAAAAAGAACTGCCGCTTGTCCTCGGCTTCCTGGGAACGGCCGGTGTAGCTGCTCGATTGCGCCATGTAATCGCGCCATTCCTCGTCGAGCTTGGCCAGCTTATCGAATTCCTCTTTGAACTTCGCGTCTGCGGCGGGATCGGCTTCCGTGCGTGGTTCGGCATCGGGATCTTCGGGCATTTCTTCCAGTACCGGGTTCACTTCCATCTCCTGCTGCACGAGATTGCGCAGCTCAAGCAGCGGCGCCTGCAGGATGAGTAAGCTCTGTTGCAGTTGCGGCGCCAGGACCTGCTGCAAGGACAAATTCTGCGTCTGGTGCATTCCTGGCCCGGCCATACGCGAGCTTAGCGATTACGGCGAGCAGAGGCAAGCAGATTACAGGCCAGACCTGCGCTCTTTCCCTCGTGTACGAGCGCCGCAACGCGTTACGGAACACGACTTGCTCTGAGGGTTCGGCACAGGCTTCTCACAATGAAACGTCCGCTCTTCGCGCTCCTTCTCATTTTCTTCGGAGCTCTCTCGACTCCGGCGCAAATGCCGAAAAAGGACGATCCGCAACAGCTGCTCGCGTTGGTCAAAGAGGTGCAGGCACAGCAACTGCAAATCGCCGCCAATCAGGCGAAGATCGAAGCCAAGCTCGCTGAGCTCTCGGAAACGATCCGCGTCGCACGGATTTATTCCAGCCGCAGCCGTTAAGCCTCGTGAAAGCACCGCTTCTCTTGCTGTCGATCTTCGCTGCCGTCGCAATCTTTACGGCCGACGCGCAATCACCGACACCCATGCAGCCGGTCACCACCGACACCGAGTCAATCCCCGGCGCGATCAAAGTGCTTCAGGAGATGAAAACGGCGAACGACGAAGTGTTGAAGAAACAGGAAGCGACTTTGCAGGCGTTGGAAGAGCTCCAGAAGGCCGCCGACGAAATCAAGATCTTCGGCAAGCGCAGCTAAGATCGACAATCGCCAAGCTCGAGATGCGGGTCACAGCCCAGCCATGTCCCACTTTCTAATCGTCTCCTCAATCAACTGCGCGATTTTGTCGTTTACTTTGGCGAAGTAGCTCTTCGCTTTGACTGAATCGAACCGCGGGTAACCCTGGCTTTGGTTGTAGAGCATGATGCTCGATGGAAACGGGTACGCGCTCCAAGTGTTCGGGGCTGGCATGGCTGTGACCATGTCACGGTTAAACCTTTTTTCATCCACCAGCGCCGGATCAATCGCCATGACATAGGCAGTTTCGTTGTCGCCGGCGTGACCGCCGTCTTCGCCAAATACTTCAAGCGTGACATCGCTGCAATACGACCACCAGTTCACTAGCAGAATGCGTGTGCCCGTTTCACGTCCGACCTCTTGGGCAAGTGCTGCCAAAATTGCGGTCTGCCCACCGCCGTGGCCGTTGAGTAAAATGAGATTTTTGAATTTGTTTTTCGCGAGACCCGTCATCACTGCACGGACGTACTCGCGGTAAGGCGCTTCAGGAATGGTGAAGCTGCCGGGATAAGCGTCCAGTACGCCAGTGAACCCGTACGCAATGGCCGGCGCGATCATCGCGTTGACGCGCGGCGCAATCTCACGCGCCATCGCGACGGGGGCAATGATGTCCGTGCCGTTGGCAGTCACGCCGTGTGCCTCGAGCGTGCCCAGCGGCAGCAACACAGTTTTAATTTTTGCCGGCACCCACTCGTCGAATTCGAGCCAGTTGATGCGCTCCATTTCCCGTGTACTCGGGCCGGAATCTTTCATTTCGATCTTGCTCAACGAACCATCTGTAGCCACGGCCCTGCGGGCCGTCTTACGTAGAGGCGCCACAGCCGAGTGGCTACGGCAATTTCACTGCAACGCGGCGCTCGTCACCGTTTACTCTTCGGTTCGATCTTCCGATAAAGCGTGGCCATGCTGATGTCGAGCATGCTGGCGGCTTTTTCGCGCGAACCGCCGCATTGCGCGAGGGTCGCTTCAATGTAATTACGTTCCTGTTGCTGGATGAATTCGTCCAGGGGCTGGCCGACCGGCATCGCCGCGATCGCGCCGTCGCTTTTCCCGCCTTGCGCCTCGCTCACGATGTGCGGCGGCAGATCGCTCGGCAAAATCAGCTCGTTCTCGCACAACGCGCAGGCCCGCTCAATCGCGTTCTCCAGCTCGCGCACGTTGCCCGGATACGAGTAGTGAGACAAAATATCGATCGCCGCCGGATCGATCTTCTTCGGTTCGCCTCCTGACGCGCTCGCCTGTTTTTGCAGGAAATGGTGAACCAGCAGTGGCACGTCTTCCAAGCGCTCACGCAACGCTGGGATCTCTACCGGAATCACGGCCAGCCGGTAATAAAGATCTTCACGGAAGGTGCCGTCCTTCAGTTTGGGCAAGAGCGGCTCGTTCGTCGCGCCGACCACGCGCACGTTCACCGGCGAGCTTTTGTTGTCGCCGACTCGCCGAACCTCACGTTCCTGCAGCACGCGCAGCAGTTTCGTCTGCAACGGCGGCGCCATCGAGTTCACTTCGTCGAGGAAAATCGTCCCGAGATTTGCCTCTTCGAACAAGCCGCGCTTGTCCGCGACCGCGCCTGTGAATGCGCCCTTTTTGTGACCGAACAATTCCGATTCGAGCAGGTTCTCGGGTAAAGCACTGCAATTAATCGCGACAAAAGGATGATGCTGCCGGTTGCTGTTGAAATGCAGGCCGCGCGCGACCAGCTCCTTGCCCGTGCCGCTTTCACCGACGATCAGCACCGTGCTGTCCGTGTCGGCGACTTTATTGATTAGGTTGTAGACCTGCTGCATCTTTTGGCTGGTGCCGATGATGTTCTCGAATCGGTAACGGTTCTTAAGTTCCTTGCGGAGATAGACGTTCTCCCGTAGCGCCGCTTGATAATCGAGCGCGCGCTGCACGGTGAGTTGCAGCTCGTCGATCTTGAACGGCTTGGTCACATAATCATACGCGCCCATCTTCATCGCCTCGACCGCCGTCTCGACCGTTCCGTAGGCGGTGATCAAAATGACCGCCGTTTGCCGGTGATGTTCCCGCACATGCCGTAAGACATCGAAGCCGGTCATCGTTTCCATCTTGATGTCGGCGATCACCACTTGCGGCGCGAGGCTGTCAAGCTGCTCGACCGCTTTCGGCGCGGAATTAAATGGAAAAACCTGGTGGCCCTTCTCGCGACAAAGCGTCACGATGACCTCCACCATCGCGGGTTCGTCATCAATGACGAGAATTTTGGCCATAAAATCTCAGCGCGGAGAATATTTCAGGTTTGAGAAAAGAAAAGTGGCTTTTGAGAATCTACGGGACGTGACCGGAAACACAGCCGTCCATGACCGTCCCCTCGACAGCGCCGTCAAATGCGACAATCTCCTCGTAAGCCGCTGCCGGCTTCGTGCACGGAACAGCTATTATGTCAGCGCGAAATCCGGCAAGAAGCCGTGCCAACGCACCCTTGTGCTGTAACGCGCGCGCGGGGTTCACCGTCACCATCTGCAGAATCTCTTCCGGCGAAACGTTTGGAAATTCTTTTTGAAACGCCCGCATCTCCGCAAATAGGCTGAGATTGTCATTACTCGCGAGACTGTCGGTTCCGAGACAGATGTTGAATCCGAGCGCGCGCAACCGCTCGAACTGAAACGGCGAGTGGCCGAAGTAGGAATGGCTACGCGGACAATGCACAATCGAAAAATTCCTGGGTGATTTTTCCAACAAATTGGAATCGCTGTCGGTGAGTTCATTCAGATGAACAACCAACCACTCCTTTGTCATGCCGAGCGGAGTCGACAAATCTCTGAAGGTTAAAAACCAAGCGAGCGGCGTCTTACCGCCGCAATCACTCATGTCACGACCCAGCTCCTTCAGGAAATCGTAGAGCGGCCCGCTCGCGTCGCGGAACATCGACATTTCTTCGTGTGACTCGGCGATATGCGTCGTCAGCAATGACGCCAGCCGTTCACAGCGTCGGTACAACTCTGCCGACGCCGTGAATGGCGCGTGTGGCGCCAGCCCCCAGTGCTCCGCTGATCGTAGAAATTTCGCCGCCAGATCGGCATCTGCGGTGCCGCGGACGTCGATCAGTTCGCCAAACCAACACGTACGAATCGGAAAGGAAATCTGCGGGACCAGCTCCGGAAAGGCCGTCAGATTGGCCATCGTCGTGGTCCCGAAACATTTCACTTCCGTGAAACCGTTATTGATCGAAGCGACGTAATCTTCCGGCGCGAGCTTCGCCTTCTCCGCGTTGATCGCGCGAATCCAATCGGCGAACGATTTCTGCC
>DASTDG010000227.1:0-9649 GCA_035710475.1 Chthoniobacterales bacterium
GTTGCGCGAAGCGTTCTCGATTTCTTCAACTCCGTCGCAGGAAAGAAAATCCTCAGGCGAATGGCGGAGCTCGAAATTGAACCAAAGAGTGAAAAACTATCGGCCAAGAAGGCCGCGACCTTGCCCTTGGCCGGCAAGACATTTGTCCTCACCGGCACATTGCCATCAATGACGCGTGAAGAAGCGACTGAAAAGATCGAGTCGTTGGGCGGTCACGTCGCCGGCAGCGTCAGCCGGAAAACCGATTACGTTCTCGCCGGCGCGGAACCCGGCAGCAAAATCGACAAAGCAAAAGAACTCGGTGTTCGTGTCATCGACGAAGCCGAGTTTCGCAACGTGCTCGGCGCTTAGCGGATCGGTACCGCTCAGGGGCGGCGTTCCACCTGCGCGTCGAGTTTGAGCGGGATTGCCTGGTTCATGCTCGGCGCCACGATCAGCGGCGGCCGTTGACTGGCTGGATGCAGGTCGGCCTGCACGTTGAAGGTCAGTTTATCGTTGCCGCGCCTGACCGTGATCGGCACGGTCTCGCCGGCCGTGATGAAAAACGACGCATCCAGCACATCTTCGGGTTCGCGCACTTTTTTGTTGCCCACTTGCAAAAGAATGTCGCCCGCCTGAATGCCGGACTTCGCTGCGGGCGTCCCGTTCATGATCTTGGTCATCTCCGCGCGCGAGCCTTCGACCGGCGTCTCCGCTTCAGAAACATTGATCCCAACCCAGCCGTGCCGTACCTCGCCAAACCGCATGTAATCGCCGCGTATCTTTTCGGCCGCGTCAATCGGCAGCGCGTAACAGGCAGAATTGTTTTCGAGACTGCTTACGATAATGCCAATGACTTCGCCTTTGAGGTTTAATAGCGGCGCACCGGCTTCGCCGCGTTGGGTTGGTAAGTTGACGCGCAAATGAGTCGTCGAAAAATAGCGGCCGAGATATTTGCGATCGAAGCCGGCGATCATTCCAAAGCTCGGCGTCTCCGGCAGATCGAGAGGATAGCCGATACTCACGACCGGAGTAGCGATCTCGAGCTGGTCGGACCTCCCAATGGGCAGGGCCGGCGTCGCCAGATCAACTTTTAAGAGCGCGATTCCGCTGCGGATATCGGCCAAAAGCTGCCGCGCCGGATATTTTTGCCCGTCAAACTCGATCTCGAAATCGCCGGCCTCACCTCCCACCGTGTAGGAAGTGTAAAGCGCGCCGGTCGGATCGACAAAGAAGCCGGTACCGGCAATCTCGCTGTGCTCGTCAACGCCGTGGATCTTGACCACCGCGCGCGCGGCGCCGGCGAAAATTCCTTTCACTTCACGACTGATCGACTCCGGCGCTTTCTCCTGCGCGAGCAGCAGCTGCGAGCCGGCGCACAAAGTGGCGACAAAAATCGCCGTATTCAGCCACCTGAATTGAGCGCGCAAAACAGAGCGCGACGCGGAGCTAGAAGCGGACCGTGGTCTCATAACTCACAGGGACGCTGTCGAGCACGTAACGAGGCGGCGTCCCGCGATCGTGGGAGTGAGTTTGAGCACGCAATTTCCGAAGCGGTTTCGCGCTAAAGAGCCGCTCCGCGACGGGCGAAGCAAGCGTCCATTCGGCACCGAGATTTGCCGGTGCATTCCAAGATGTGTCCGCACGCGCTGCGACCGAAGCAGGCGGCGATGGTTGGTACATTTTTAGCGATATGACCGCAGCACAAACGAGCACCGCCGCAGCAGCGGTTGCATACGAGCCGGTGCTGCCAAACACATTGAGACGCAGGAAGAAATCGTGCGTCCGGTGGAGGCAAATGCGCCAGAGCGGTTCGCACAGCAACGCGTCGCGCTGGCGGCGATGAAACTCGTGCAGGAAATCTTCGAAGTAACCGGGCGGCGGTTGTTCGTAGCGCTTCAGCCGCAGCAGCGTCGCGATTTCCTTGTCATCAAACTCCTCCATAGCGCCCATTAAGTGACTGGATTTTTGCGGAACTCGTCGAGGTAACTTTGCAACTGCCGATTCGCGTAGAAGAGCCGGGAGCGTACCGTGCCTTCGGAGACTTTCAAGATTTTACTGATCTCCGCGTGGGGCATGCCTTGAATATGGAACATGGTGACCACAGCTCTGTGTTCATCAGACAATTTCATCATCGCCTCGTTCAATCTTCTCTGCAGCTCGGACAAGTCGGCTTCGCGCACCGGACTGCTCTTCGCGGTCAGCTGCAGCAGTTGCTTGTCGCTCTGCACGCTCGAGTCCACGTCGTCCAGGCTCATGTGAAAACGGCGGCCGCGTTTTTTGAGGAAGTTCAACGTCATGTTCACGGCGATGGAGTGGATCCAGGTATAAAATGACGACTTGCCGCGGAAGCCGCGAATCGCCTTGTAGGCCTTGGCGAAGACGTCCTGCAACAGGTCGTTCGTGTCCTCGTGATTGGCGGTCATGTTGTAGACCAGCCCGTAAAGTCGCGGCGAATATTTGACGACGAGTTGATCGAACGCGCTCGCGTCACCGGCCTGTGTCCGCGCCACCAACTCCTGATCTTCGTCCGATTTCGGGCGATCCATCGCGTTGCCGCTAGACTTAGCACGCGCGTCTAAGCCCGACGACAACAAACCGGGAACCGCGACCGATGGATTCATCTTCTTCAACTCGCGCGATTAGCGCCGGTCCCGAATCGACATCAACCAGAGCAGGTTGCCGAGCGCGGCGATGAACGCCGCGACATACGTGAGGGCAGCGGCGTTCAGCACGTTGTTCACGCCGGCGACTTCCTGCCCCGACTGTACAATACCCATTTCGCGCAGAATGATTTTCGCGCGCCGAGATGCATCGAATTCCACCGGCAACGTGATCAACTGGAACGCGAGCAGGATCATATAGCAGTAAATCCCAAGCGTGATCAGACCTGTGAACCCAAAAAACAAGCCGCCAAAAATGACAAACGGCAGCATTTGCGACGCAACCATTGTCACCGGCACAATGGCCATGCGCGCCTTCAGCGGCGCGTAAGCTTTCGCGTGCTGGATGGCGTGCCCGGTCTCATGCGCAGCGATGCCGAGCGCCGCGACAGACGGCGTGCGATAAACATTGCTCGAGAGGCACAGTTTCTTTCGTGTCGGATCGTAATGATCGCCGAGGAAATCGTTCGTTTCCACAACATCGACATCATCAATCCGCGCGGCCTGCAAAATCTCCCGCGCGCACTCCGCGCCGGTGATGTTCGAGGTGGCGCGCACCTTGCCCCAGCGGCTGAACGCGCTGCTCACGCGAATCTGCGCCCACAGCCCGATCACGAGCGGAATCCCGATGTAAATCAGCCAGTGACCGCCAAACCCGAAGCCGTAAGGATAGAACATTCCTGTCTTAAGTGTGTCTGCTTAACTTAGACGCGCAACCGCTCGCTGCGTTCAGATTTTGCGGCAGTCTCCACTCGGTCGACAAAAACACCCTCACCTCAATCCTCTCCCTGAGGGAGAGGAGAACGCGACAGCGCCAGGTGAGGGTCACCTCCTAACTGCATCGGTAACTCAAATTTCGAGTTGCTTGGGGAAACGCGAGAGAATTTTGCAGCCAGTTTTTGTCACCACCACGACGTCCTCATGCCGCACGCCGCCGAGACCGGGATAATACAGACCCGGCTCGACAGTGAGCACTTGTCGATCTTTCAATTTCACTTTTTGCAAGCGCGGATACTCGTGAATATCGAGCCCGAGGCCGTGGCCGGTGCCGTGGAAAAAGCCGACGTTCTTTCCATCGCGGAGTTCCGTTGGAAAACTGCGATCGGCGAAAAGTTTTTCGATTGCTTTGTGGATTGTCATTCCCTCCACGCCCGCTTTAATGCGCTTGAGCGCGAGCTCCTGTCCCTCCTTCACGGTGTGCCAAAGTTTGCGCTGCGCGTCGGTCGCACGCCCGCGCACGACGGTTCGTGTCATATCGCCCCAGTAACCGCTCCTTGGGTCGCGCGGGAAAATGTCCAAAATGATTAACTGGTTCGCGCGCAGCGGACCGGAGCCGCGTTCATGCGGATCGCAGGCCTGATCGCCCCCGGCGACGATCGTGTTTGTCGGTGTGCCGCCAGCCCGCAACAGTGCGGTATCAATTTCGGCGCGCAGTATCTCGGAGGTCAGCACCTTGCCCGACCATTTTAGCTTCTTGTCACGCGCGATTGTCGATTTTCGCAATACCTCGATTGCGCGGCGCATTCCGGCTTCGGTGATGCGCAACGCTCTTCCGATCAACTTGAGCTCCTCGTCCGTCTTCGCTTCGCGCTCCGGCCAAAACAAACCATTGGTTGGGGCAAGATCGACATGTTCACGGGCGAGTTCGCGCGCGTAGCCGAGCGGAAAATTCATCGGCACGGTCGCGCGTTTCACGCGGCGCTTGCGCAGAAAATGTGCGAGCACTTTTTCGAATGGCGGCGCCTGCTTCGATTTTCCCTGCACTTCGCGCTCGAGTCGGTTGTAGGAAACGAACTCATCCACCTTCGCCGTCCGACGGCCGCGATCCATTTCCAGATCGGTCAGCACGATCGTGCGCTTGCCGTTCTGCTGGAGAAAAATGAACGTATCGCCTGCCCAAAATCGGGTCGCATAGAGCATATCCGCGTCCTGATCGCTCGCGGCGACAATCAAGCGTGTGCCATTCGGTTTCGTTTTACTCATTCGCGGCCCCAAACCATCGCCACACTGGTCGTCAGGCTCCCCCCCATGTTGAATGTGAGAAAGCGTTTCACGTTTTCGATCTGCCGCGCGCCGGCTTTTCCGCTGAGTTGCTGATAGGCATCAAATACCTGGCGCACACCGGTCGCGCCCACCGGATGACCATCGGCGATGAGGCCGCCGCCGGTGTTAACCGGAATTTCGATGGCCATCTTGCCGCGCATCTTTTCATTCCGAATCTGCGGCAGGGCGGTCGCACCGCTCTTCACCAGCTCAGTGCCTTTACCAGGTTCCGCAAGACCGAGGATTTCATAGACGACGATTTCGGTGATCGAGAAACAATCGTGCAGTTCCGCGCCTTGCATATCGCGCGGCGTCAGGTTCGCCATGCCGAAAGCTTTCTCCGCGGCTTTGCGTGCGGTCGAAAACGTCGGCACGTCTTTTTTGTCCAGCGGCAGGTAATCCGTGGTGTGACCGAAGCCGAGCAGCCGTGGCATTTTGCTTTTATCGCGGCCGAGCCGGTCGAGATATTTTCCTGAGACGAGCACGACCGACGCGGCCCCGTCGGTAATTTGCGAACAGTCTGAGACTTTCAGCGGCGGCGCGACGCTCGGATTTTCCTCCGACACTTGCGAGGCACAATCGAGCGACAGATCCGCATCACGCATCTGCGCCATCGGATTCAGGCGCGCGTGCGCGTAATTTTTCCACGCGACCTGCGCCAGGTCCTTTTCGCTCGCGCCATATTTGTCGATGTAAATCTGCGCGATCCGCCCGAACAACTTCGGGAACATAAAGTCGCCGTACTCCGGTTTCTCGTTGTGATAATCGGCCGCTGCGCCGAGGACGTCGGAACCGTCAACCGCCGACATTGTCTTCTGCTGCTCGGCCCCGATCACTAACACGGTGTCGTAGAACCCGCCCATGATCCATTCCGCACCAAGCAACACTGCCAGCGCGCCGCTCGCGCACGCCGCTTCCGTGTGCATCGTCGGAATGCCGCGCAACTTCGGGTCGATCTCCGGCACAAACGCGCCGAGCTGCAATTGTTTCGTGAACTGCCCGGCGTTGAAATTGCCAACTGCACCCGCCTGGATCTCCGCCGGATCGATCTGCGCCTCTGTGAGCGCCTTCTTGCCGGCTTCGACAATCAGGTGCCGAATCGTTTTCCCTTCCTTCTTCAGGTTGCGCTTAAAATCCGTCCGCGCACCGCCCAGGATGTAAACTTCGTTCATGCACCGATAAATCTAGCTAATCATCGCACCGTGTCATGCACACGTGGGCGTGAATCTGCGCGGTCACGGCCGTTCCTGCCCTGGCAGGTTCGCCACGGTCCGCCGCTCCGCCGGCCGTTCGAGCGTCTGGACAAATTGCTGAAAGCGCTTCGAGAAGAGGTCGTGGCGCAGTCTCCAATAATGGTCGATGCCCGGCGCCGCGACGTAGTGCTCAAGGAGACCGCACCAGCCCTGCCAGATCTGCTCATCCATCAACCCGTGGACATGGTGAAAATGGATGGTCTCGAACGCTTTTAGAAATTGGTAAGTCGAGTGGAAAAAGCGCGCCTGCTCTTCCTCCGACAGGCTCGGCAGACTTTCCAGACCAACTCGCCAGATCCGGGCGAGTTCGGCGTTCTCGGCAAATGGTTTCGTTACATCGCGCAGCGACGTCGCCGCCATGTCCTGTGCCGTCACCTTTGCGATGCGCGTGCTGCGATGCACTTGCACGGCAAGATAAAGAACCGAAAACACCACCGCAACGGAGCCGACCATTTGCGAAACCGCGCTGATCGCTTCCCAGTCCGTTTGGCTCATTCTCGCGCAGTTTACCAATTAGGAGCCGCCGAAAGCATTTAGTCCGGTAATGTCACGACCGACGGCGAGTGTGTGGATGTCGTGCGTACCCTCGTAAGTGGAAACGCTTTCCAGGTTCATAAGATGTCGGATCACAGAATAGCGGTCTGTGATTCCTACCGCACCCAGGATGTCGCGTGCCTGTCGCGCGCATTCCAGCGCCATCCACGTGTTGTTCCGTTTCGCCAGCGATATTTGCCCGGGATGTGCCTTGCCTGCTTCCATCAGTCGGGTAAGGCGCAACGCCAATAATTGTGCCTTGGTAATCTCTTGCACCATCCAGACGAGTTTTTCCTGCACTAACTGGAAGCCGGCGATCGGGCGGCCGAATTGTTCGCGCGCTTTAGCGTAGGCAAGCGCCGTTTCGTAACAATCGATAGCGGCGCCAATCACACCCCACGCGACGCCGGCGCGCGCCTGTGAAAGACATGATAACGGCGCGCGCAATCCGGAGGCCTTAGGCAAGCGATTCTCCGCTGGTATCCGGCAGTTTTCGAACCAGCATTCCGATGTGCGTGACATGCGAAGGCTGAACTTTCCCTCGATATCCTGCGCCCGAAATCCGGGAGTATTTTTCTCGACGATGAATCCGCCGACAGTTCCGTCATCGTCTTTCGCCCAAACAACCTTCACATCCGCGATCGACGCGTTACCAATCCAACATTTGCTTCCGTTCAAGACATAATGATCGCCGTTGCGTGTGGCGCGCGTTTCCATACCGGCAGGATCCGATCCGTGGCCATGTTCGGTCAGGGCGAAACAACCTACGCGTTCACCCGAGACCAGTCCCTGCAACCACCGCGCCTGCTGGTCGGACGTGCCGAAGCAATGGATCGCGTAGATCACGAGGGCGCCCTGCACCGACGCGACTGAGCGCAAACCTGAGTCCGCCCGTTCAAGCTCTTGCATGATCAAACCGTACGCTGTGTAGCTCAGTCCCGCACAACCGTGCTCTTTAAGATACGGGGCAAAAAGACGCAACGCACCCATGCGCACCATAAGATGTTCCGGAAACTTCGCCGCACGATGGCACGGCACGATCTCCTGCATTACTTCTTCCTCCACAAAACGCCGCGTCCGATCGCGCGCCGCGTGCTCGTCGTCGGTAAGAAGCTCTTCTATTGCGTAATAATCCAGCGAGGTCATGCAATGCCCGGCTTTTCAACAGTGCTATATCTTTTAGGATTCTGATTCGCAATAGCACCGAACGATGGCACGACTTCACGAATATCAAGGCAAAGCCATTCTCGCTGCCCATGGATTCAGAATTCCTCGTGGCCGCGCTGTTTCAACCGCCGACGAAGCAATCGCGCTCGCCAAGGAACTCGTCGCGGACAAGAAAACCGCCGAAGTCGTTATCAAGATTCAAGCTTGGACGACAGGACGCGCCAGTATTGGCGGTGTGGCCTTCGCCAAGAAACCGGTCGATGTTCGCGGCCACGCGGCGCGCATGCTGGCGATGAAAGTCGGACAGTTTCCCGTCGCGGCCGTGTTGGTGGAAGAGAAGATCGACATCGAGCGTGAATTTTTTCTCTCGTTCGCGATTGATGACGCCGCGCGCGCCCCAGTGATTATCTTCGCCGGCGGCGGCGGCACCGGAATCGAGGAACGCGCCGCGGCAACGCGGCGCATCCCGTGCGACGTGAATCGCGGTCCGATGGACTCGGCAGTTGATGAAGCGGTCGGCTCTTGCGGACTTTCGCCCGCACAAGCGGAACAACTGGCCGAGTCGATTCAAAAATTATTTACCGCCGCGCGGAGCGTTGAAGCCCGTTCGCTCGAAATCAATCCGTTGGTCCTGACCAAAGACGGTCAGTTCGTCGCCGCCGATTGCCGTATCACGATTGATGATTACGCCGTGGCGCGACATCCGGAGTTGAATATCGAAATCGCGCGCGAATTCGATCATCCGCCCACGCCTCTTGAACGCGTGGCCTACGCGGTCGAGCAAAGCGATCATCGCGGCACATTTTATTTCGCGCAGCTAGCGACGAGTGCCGCAAAAGGCTCCAAAGGTCTGGTTGGTTTTCACGGCGCCGGCGGCGGCGGATCGATGATGTCGATGGACGCGATCGTGAATGCCGGCTTCACCATCGCCAATTTCACCGACACCAGCGGTAATCCCTCCGCGTCCAAGGTGTATCGCGCCAGCCGAATCATTTTGGCCCAGCCTGACCTCGTTGGATACTTCGGTTCCGGCTCCGGCGTCGCGAGCCAGGAACAATATTGGTCCGCCTACGGATTGGCCAAAGCATTTTGGGAGCTTGATCTCGATATTCCCGCGGTCATTCGTTTGGGTGGCAATACGGAGGATCGCGCCGTCGACATTTTGCACCGAACGTCCAAGCTGCTTCGTGCGCCGGTCGAGGGTTATCGCAAAACGGACGCGCCGGCCAAAATCGCCGCGCGCTTTGCGGAACTTGTCGCAAGCGCGGTCCGCACCAAATGGAAACCGCGCGCGCCACGTATTCCGAAGTTCGTAAGAAACAAATCGGCCACCACACTTCCGGTCAAAAGTGGTCGTGTCTGGATCGATACCGCAAGGTGGCCGGACATTCGTCGCGCTGTCGAGACGCATTCCGGCGGATTGATTGTTGATCATAAAGGTGCACCCGCGTCATCGCTGCCTAATGAGGAGTTCGCGACCAAAGATTCCGAGTTGCTCGCCTGCGACGTCGAGTGTCGACTCGCCGGAGTCGATGGCTTCTATCTTGAACTCGATATTCCCGGACTGAACGAATTGATTGGAGGCGCCCGTTAAATGGCAATTTTGATTGACGAGAAAAAGCGCGTGCTGGTGCAAGGGATCACCGGCCGGGAAGGCCGGGCCCGCGCCCGTCTGATGCGCGAGTACGGAACGAACGTGGTGGCGGGTGTGACGCCGGGAAAAGGCGGGCAAAGCGTGATGGGCGTTCCTGTGTTCAACACGCCGCAGGATGCGATGAACACTTTGGGCAAGATCGACATCTCGGTTCTTTTTGTTCCGGCGGCTGGCGTGAAAGACGCCGCCATTTCGGCGATTGAAGCCGGGATCAAACTGACCGTGCTAGTGCCCGATCGTGTGCCGATATGGGACGCGATGGAAATCGCGGCCGCGGCCAACACCAATGGCGCAATCTTTCTTGGGCCCAATACGCTCGGTGTTTTAAGTCCGGGTAAGGCGGTAGTTGGGATGAT
>DASTDG010000228.1:0-6628 GCA_035710475.1 Chthoniobacterales bacterium
GGTAAACCCGCTTCATGGCACGGCCGCTGAATGCCGGGATTTCTACAACACGCACCAAGAGCGTTTCCTCCAGCCCACACGATGTCGGGCGAGTCACCTCTTTTTGGCTGCGCCGCCGGAAACGCCGCCTGAAATTGTGGATCTTAAACAAAAAATAATTGCTTCTCTGTGGGAGCGCGTCCGCAAGGGTGAAGACTTCTCCGAGCTGGTCGCGGCTAACTCTGAAGACGAGGCGACGAAGGCGCGTGGCGGTGATCTTGGATTTTTTTCCGAGTCACGGATGCCCCCGGATTTCTTTGAGGCGGTGCAAAAATTACGCGTTGGTGAGATTAGCCGCCCGGTTCGGACGCGCTTGGGATTTCACATCATTCAGGTAACTGACGTGAAGCTGCCCCGACAGATGAGCTTCGAGGAAGCGCAGCCGGAGATCGCTCTGGCGTTTGAGAACGCGAACCTCGCCAGCGCGATGCGCAGCATAAGCAGGCAGCTGGTGGAACGCGCCGAATTTGTGCGGGCCGCGCTCCGGTAACTTTAAGCCACCTCTCCACCGCTGCTGCGGGTTGACTTCTCACTGATCCGGCGCGAATAGCCGGACTGCGCTTGAACGAATGCCTACCTCTCGACAGACGCGTAAGAATGTGGGTATCATCGGGCTCGGTATTATCGGCGGCCGGGTAGCGGAGAACCTGCGCAAAAAAGGTTTTCGCGTTTTTGTCTGGAACCGCACGCCACGACCCGTGCCAAACTTCGTCGGCGCGCCGGCCGAGTTAGCCGAAATCTGTGACTACATCCAGATCTTCGTCTCTGACGATCACGCGCTGCTCAAGACAGTTGAGGAGCTCACGCCGGCGCTCGCGCCGCGGCACGTCATCATGGCACATTCCACAGTCGCGCCGGCATCGATGCTGCGAGCTGCCGATATCATAGAACGACGTGGCGCGCGCTTTGTCGAAGCGCCGTTCACCGGAAGCCGCATCGGGGCGGAAAAAGGCGAGCTTGTCTACTACGTCGGCGGAGACGAAGTGGCCTTGCGTGAGGCGCGTCCGATTTTGGAGGCAAGCAGCAAAGAGATCATGGTGATCGGAGACATTGGGCAAGCGACAGCAGTGAAATTAGCGACCAACATCGTGACAGCAGCGAGCGTGCAGGCCATGGCCGAAGCTCTTGCGCTTGTTCAAAGCGTTGGCTTGCGCGTTGAGAAATTCGTCGAAGCGTTGCGTGGCAATGCCAGCAATTCGGCCACCTTAGCGATGAAATTGCCGAAGATGATCGAAGGCGATTTCGAACCGCATTTCTCGTCCAAACACATGCTCAAGGACATGGAAATCGCGACGCGGCTCGGTTCAACTCACAACCTCGAGCTTAGCGTCACAACCGCCACGCGTGATCGGCTTCTCGAGCAGGTGCAGCAAGGACATCAGGATGAGGATTACTCCGCTGTGATCTGCAAATATTCGTCCGCTCGAGAGTCGACGCCGGCCCCGGAAATCGCTCTGCGGGAGTCCGAGTTTCCGGCGACCGCGGCCGCGGCGGCAGAAGCGTCGCTGGACCTTCCACAACCCCAGCCCGAAAAGCCGGAAGACTTCGTTCCTATGATGCCGGAAATTGAAAAGGAAGAAATGGCCGAGCCTGCAATCGGAACAACGCCGCAACCTGCAGTTGTGCCGCCGTCGGCCCCGGACGAACTCGCGAGTGCAGCGCCGCCAGAATCGCAGGCCGCTACGCCACCGGGCGAGCAAGCCAAAGAAGACACGGAAGGCGATGAAGATTTTCTGGCGCGTCCCTTTGGCCCCGCGACGGACGCCGAAAAACCCGCCGCTTCGGAGGGAAAATAACTGTGCCCGATCGGGCGACAGGAAAGTTTTTCGACTTCTCCTCGCGCGCGAAGCTGCGCGTTTCCGGGCGGGATCGAGTGCGTTTTCTCAACGGGCAGGTCACAAACGATATTCGCAAAGCGAGCGAGTCGCGCGCGATCGAGGCTTGCATTCTGACGGCAAAGGGCAAAATGGATGCCCACGCCTTTGTTCACGCTGCAGGCGATTGTTTTCTCCTCGATACTGAACCTGAGTTGCGCGAATCGCTTCGGCCGCGACTCGAGCGCTACATCATCGCCGATGACGTACAGGTGGAAGATGTCACCGACAAATTGTCGATTTTGCACCTCTTGAACGCTGACGCGCCGCAGGTGAGCAGGCCGTGCACAGTCGTTTCGGCTACGCGCTTCGCGGAGCCCGGCTGGGACATTTGGACTGACGCGGCCGACCGCGATGAAATATTCCGTGAGCTGGCCTCGCTGTTCGAGTTCTGCGACGCCGACTGCGCCGAAATGCTTCGGATTTGGCAGGGCATACCGCGATGGGGTCGCGAGTTGAGTCCGGCGATCATCCCGGTCGAAGCAAACCTCGACGTGCGCTGCATCGATTACGAGAAGGGCTGTTACATCGGGCAGGAGACGATCTCGCGGATGAAAATGTCCGGGCAGCAAAACAAACGTTTGTGTGGTTTGATCGCACCTCCTGAGTCGGGTTTGTCACCGGGAATGCACTTGCTGCCGGAGACGGACGGCAAGGAAGTTGGCTGGCTCACGAGCGTCGCTCGCAGTACGTCCCCGGCCAGACAAATTGCGCTGGGCTACGTCAAGCGCGGCTTCAACGCGGCTGGCTCGCGACTTCGAGCCACCGTCGGCGACGAGCGTGCCGCAGCGGTCGACGTAGAGATTGTCGATCTTCCGTTTCGAGACTAGCCGCGTGGCCCGCGGGTTACGAAGCTTGCGTAATTATCTTGCAATCAATGGGATTGTGCCGCATAGAATCCGCGATGTCATTTCCTCTCACCGCTATGAATCAACGCTTACTTGCGGAAATCGGTCGCACCCAGCGCTTGGAGATTTTGAATTCTCTGAAGCGCTCCAAGGGCATGTCAGTCAATGAGTTGGTTGCCAAACTCAACATGAGCTACATGGGTATCAAACAGCATTGCACCACCCTTCAGCGCGATGGCTATCTGGATACTTGGCGAAGGCCGCAGAAGATGGGCCGCCCGGAAATGGTTTATCGCCTGACGCCGCGCACCCACGATCTGTTTCCCGCCGACAGCAATAGACTGACGCTCGAGTTGTTGAACTCGGTGGGCGAAATCTATGGCCCGAACGCCCCGGAGAAACTTCTTTACAATGTCTACGAGCGAAAAACCGCCGAGCTGAAAAAGAAAGCCAAGGGCGACGGTGTGGCCGAACGCGCGAAATGGCTCGCGCGCGCCCGCGACAACGAAGGTTACATGTCACAGTTTCTCACCGATTCGAAAGACGGCGGACCGCAAATTCTCGAGTGTCATTCGCCGGTCATGAACTTGCTCAATGCCTACCCAATCGTTGCGCGGCTCGAGCAGGACATGTTCGAAGCGGTCCTCGGAACGCTGGTTCGCCGAGAAGAGAAGCGTGATTCCGGTCAGTACGAGTGCGCGTTTTATTTCGCGCTCGACTGATTCGTTGTCGATCTTCGCGCGCACAGCTCGATTTCCGCTTTCGTGCGCGCGCTAATTTCAGTTCACTGGTGGCCCCATGGTTCTGGCCTTTCCCACTGCCGTTATCGAAAACTTGTCCCCGCTCGTCGATGGCGGCCGTTACCCAGTGAAACGCGTCGCCGGCGACGATCTCGTGGTCGAAGCCGACATATTTAAGGACGGCCATGATGTTGTCTCGGCGGTTTTGAAGTGGCGGCTGGTTGGCGAGGAACGTTGGCACGAAACACCGATGGTGCACGTCGACAATGACCGCTGGCGCGGCGCGTGCACGCTCTACGAAAATGCGACCTACGAGTACACGGTGGAAGCTTGGGCCGACACCTTCCGCGGTTGGCAACGCGAATTCAGAGCGAAGTTCGAGGCCGGCGTCTCGGCATTGACGGCAGAGGCGCTCGAGGGCGCGGCCTTGCTCGATGCAGCCGCGCAGCGCGCGCACGTTTCGGCTGATGCCACGCGTCTGCACGAGCTATCTGAATGCATCCGCACCGCGGATGACGCGCAGATCAACGAAATCGCGCATTCTGGTGAGCTCGACGTCTTGATGTCGACTTACCCAGATCGTTCCGCCGCGACACAATATGCGCCTGCGCCGCGCGTGGTCGTCGATCGTGCAGCCGCACGCGTCGGCGCGTGGTACGAATTTTTTCCCCGCTCCGCCGAAGGGCGGGCCGACCGCGCATCCACATTTCGCGACTGTCTGCCGCGCATCGACGATGCACGGGCGATGGGTTTCAACGTGATCTACTTTCCACCGATTCACCCGATTGGTCGGACCAACCGCAAAGGTCGCAACAACGCACTCGTTGCCCAGCCGGGCGATCCCGGGGTGCCGTGGGCGATTGGAAACGAAGCGGGCGGCCACAAGGCGGTCGAGCCGTCGCTCGGCACACTGGAAGACTTCGATTGGCTACAAAACGAGGTGCGCAAACGTGGGATGGAAATCGCGCTCGACTTGGCGATCAACTGTTCGCCGGATCATCCCTATGTGCGCGAGCATCCAGAATGGTTCTACAAACGCCCGGACGGCTCCGTTAAATACGCGGAGAATCCGCCGAAGAAATATGAGGACATCTACCCGCTGAATTTCCGGTGCGAGAATTGGCTGGAGCTTTGGGCGGAGATGCTCAGCATCGTGCTGTTTTGGGCCGAGCGCGGTGTCCGCATCTTTCGCGTGGACAATCCGCACACCAAACCGGTCGCGTTTTGGGAATATCTCATCGCGAACGTGCGCGAGCCTTATCCGGACGTCGTTTTTCTTTCCGAAGCTTTCACGAAACCAAAAATGATGAAGGCGCTCGCCAAGGCAGGGTTCAGCCAGAGCTACACGTATTTCACATGGCGCAATTCGAAACAGGAACTGACCGACTATCTGACCGAACTGACGGAAACGGACATGCGCGAATATTTTCGCGGCAATCTTTGGCCGAACACGCCCGACATTTTGCCGTTTATTCTTCAGGATGGCGGCCGGCCGGCGTTCATCATTCGCGTCGTGCTCGCGGCGACGCTCTCAAGCACCTACGGTATCTACAGCGGCTACGAGCTGTGCGAGAATGAAGCGTTGCCTGGTCGAGAGGAATATCTTGATTGCGAGAAGTATCAGCTGAAAGAACGCGACTGGAATGCGCCGGGCAACATCAAGGACTGGATCACCCGGTTGAATCAAATCCGCGCCGAAAATCGCGCGCTCGAGTTGTACGATAACCTGCGCTTCTATCACGCCGATAACCCGGCAATTTTATTCTATGGCAAGATGACTGAGGCGCGAGACAACATCATTCTGGTCGTCGTCAATCTTGATCCGCATCGCAAACAGCATTCATTTGTCGATGTACCGATCGATCAGTTTGGCGCGATGGAAGGCGACACCTACCAGGTGCACGACCTGCTCACCGATGCGCGTTACACCTGGCACGGCCGGCGCAATTACGTTGAGCTCGACCCGGACATCCAGCCCGCCCACATCTTTCGCGTCCGCCGCTGGTTGGGCGGCGATCGGTTTGCATAGCAACCCCGCACTCTTTTGCGGGTTAACAGTGGCGACGCGCTATTTGCATCCGATAACGGCGCGTTTATTCTAACCGGAATTTTCAGGATGAAGATCGCGTTCTCGCTGCTCGCCGCGCTGGCGGGCGCAACCCCCGTGCTCGCGCAAAACGTCGTCACCAGCCCCACGCCGCCGCTTGTTCCCGATCTGCCGCGTTCCAAAAGTGTTCTCGACGCGCTCATTGCCGGCGGGCCGGTCATGTACTTGCTCTTCGCGTTGTCGATCTTATTCGTCATGCTTGTCATCACCTACCTGATGACAATCCGCCGCGGCGCTGTTGTTTCGAGCGGTTTCATGGCGACCGCCGATGCGTTGCTGCGCAAACGCGACTACCTCGGTCTACTGGCCGTCTCGAATCGCCACGGCGAAGCTATCGCGCGCGTTGTGCAAAAGGTCCTCGATTTTACGACGAAAAACCCGAACTCCGATTTTCAACAGGTGCGCGAGATCGCCGAGACTGAAGGCGGCCGGGTCGCGGCGAGTCTGAACAACCGCGTCACTTACCTCGCCGACATCGGCATGATCGCGCCGCTGCTTGGGTTGCTCGGCACAGTCATTGGAATCATCCGGTCATTCGGCGCGTTGAGCGGCGCGGAACTCGGGGCGCAGAGATACATTGCGCTGTCGCAAGGAATCAGTCAGGCCCTGATCAATACCTGCGCCGGGCTCGCCATCGGCATCCCGGCGATGATTTTTTATGCCTATTTCCGCGGCAAATCGCAGAAGCTGATTTCCGATTTGGAATCAGCTTCCACACATGTGCTTGCCCTGCTTTCTCTCCACCATACACGACGCGATGAGCGCGCGCCGGTCTTGATCGAAGACGAACTGTAATTTGTTCGCCGTGCGACCGCGTTTGCAAGATCGACATCTTTTACTGCGATGAATCTCCGCGGCCGCGCGCCGATCCATCATCCTGGCATCCAGCTCGCCCCTCTGGTTGATGTTCTGCTTCTCCTACTCATCTTCTTCCTTCTCACTTGGAATGCGGCCCGGAACGAGAACGAATTGGACGTCAAAGTCCCCAAGGCATCAGCCGCAAAAGAGAAAAGCGCGCCC
>DASTDG010000229.1:0-3861 GCA_035710475.1 Chthoniobacterales bacterium
GTGGTACCATTTCCGGCACCTGGTTAAGCCGGGCATCACGGGCTGGGCGCAGGTAAACTACCCGTATGGCGAGAGCGAGACGGATGCGATGGAGAAACTCAAGTACGATCTCTATTACATCCGGCATTACTCGCTCAAACTCGATGCCATGATTGTGCTTAGGACCGTGCACACGATGCTCTTCGGCCGCGGCCGTTAGCCGCGACCGCAGAGCATCGGGTTACTGGTTAATAGTTATCGGTTATAAGTTCTCGGCTGTTTTCCGCCCGCGTGATAATCTCGGCGAATGAATGAGCGTCAACGCGTTACGACTTTTGAGGATTTGGAGTGCTGGAAAGAATGTCGAAAACTGCGCCTATTCGTGGTGAAAGAAGTTGTACCGGTTTTGCCGAAGGACGAACGGTATCGATTGGGCGATCAGTTGTCGCGCGCCGCGCGGTCAACGACCGCGAATATTGCTGAGGGGTACGGGCGTTTTCATTATCTGGAAAACGCGAAGTTTTGCAGCAATTCGCGCGGCTCGTGTTGGGAGGTTCTCGACCATTTGATTACAGCGTCGGACGAGAATCTAATCTCGAGCGAATTACTTGAACGCGGAAGAGAGCAAGTGGGACGCGCGGTCAGATTGTTGAACGGCTACATGAATTATTTGAAACGGACTGACAGAACTGCCCGGATTGCAGAGCCCATAACCGAAAACGAATAACTGATAACTGCCGCCAATGAAATTGCTGGGCTCCGCTTCGCGCTGGATTTTTGTCGCCGCGCTTGCCTATGCGCCGTGGGCGTATGGTGGCACGACTGCGTCAAGTATTGCGACACTCAATTGGCTACTAGTTGCGACGCTTGCGCTTTGGCTTGTCGATCTAAGCATTCGTCGTCGCGTACCGAAGTTCCCGCCAGTGCTTATCATTTCGATCGCAGCGCTGACCGGTATTGGGGCGTGGATGGCCTTTAATGCGTCGGCAATATGCGATTCGGAGTTTCACAGCTTTGTAGCTTTAGCGCAGCCGGCGCCAAGACTACCCGGTTCAATTGATTATGCGCTGAGCGCGGCATGGATGATCCGAGTCGGACTTTTGCTAGGTATCCTCTTGTTTGTTGTCGATCTTGCACGCGACGACCGATGGCTGCTGTGGCTGTGGTCCGCGATTGGGGTCATCGCCGGGTCGATTGCGTTGCTTGGCTTGCTGCAAAAAGCAACCGGTGCGGGGACGATTTTCTGGCAACCGGCTCCGCCTTATGCTTCACGCACGTTTTTCGCGACCTACTACTACCACGGCAACGCCGGCGCCTACCTGAATCTCGTGTTGCCGTTAACGGCTGGCTTAGTCGTGCGCGCATTCCTTACGCGAGGTAACTCGGCGAGTCGCGCGCTTTGGCTCACCATTTTTGTTCTGACGTTGGTTGCGGTAGCCGCCAACACCTCGCGCATGGCGCAACTGATTGCCCTTATGCTGCTGCTCGCGCTGGCCTGGCAACTCGGGCCGCGCGTGGCTCGCCGGTTGTCGCGCACGGAAAAGAATGTCGCGCTAGGTGGAGCAGCAGCGATTCTGGCCGCGTTGCTTGCCGTCGCGCAGGCGAGTCATCTCGAGCAACCGATCCAGCGATGGGAAGGAATAAGTATTACACAGGATGCGCGGTGGTTGGCTGCGACTGTGGCGATGCGATCAATTGCGCAGGCCGGCGCGTTCGGTTTCGGGCCCGGCACATTTCGCGCAGTGTTTCCGTGGTTGAACGATTCAGCGAGCGTGCACGCGCCAGGGTATTGGAGATTTTTGCACGAGGACTATCTGCAGGTAGCGCTGGAATGGGGCTGGCTCGGCAGTCTGCCGTGGGCCGTCGTGTTTTTCGGCGGGATTTTCGCCGCGATTCGAGCCTTTCGTGCGCCTAACAGTCGCAAGTGGGCTCCGCGCCGCCGTCTTCTTTTGCCGTTAGTTATTACCGCGCTGGCCGGAGTGGCGCTGCATGGTTTGGTGGATTTCCCGCTCCAGATTTCATCCATCCAGCTTTACGTCGCGACCTACCTTGGTCTGTGCTGGGGCGCTAAAACGTGGACATCTTAGCAAGTGAGTAGTTCATCAGAGCTTGATGCTTATCGCGCTGGTCGGCGGCTACGCGACAACTGATCACGCTTAGGCTGTGCGGCTAAGATTCCGGGGCTCGCCGTTGTCCGCATAGGTAGAGGAATAGGAGCCTTCGCCCTTACCATAACCAGGTGAAGCGTAGTAGTAGTAATAGCCAACGCCATGGCTGCGCGGCAGGCGATTCAAGACCAGACCAGCAGGACGAATACCGGATGAGACGAGCAGCGCAATCGCACGGCGCACCGCCGGGCGTGGAGTTTTCCGGGCGCGCACGACCATGCAGACCGTCTGCACATGCTTGGTCATCAAAAGTGTGTCGCTGACGGCAAGGATTGGGGCGCTGTCGAGTACCACGCGATCGAACAGCCGGGCCGCTTCGGCGATGAGCTGGCTAAAAGCCGGGCCGCTTAGAATCTCCGCCGGATTCGGCGCGCGGTGGCCGCTGGCGAGGACGAATAATTGTCCACCGGTGGCAGTCAGCAGCGCGCCGCCAGTGGCGAGATGATCCTTAACGGCATCAATATCTTCCGCGGAAATGGAGCGCGCCGCCGTCGTCAGATCGACTTCGCCAACCAGACAGTCGACAATTCCGGGCGTATCGGCGGACTCGTTGTCGTTGGTGGCGAGGTGAAACACCTTTTGCATGCTGGGCCGACGAAGATCGGCATCGATGAGCAGGACCCGATGGCCCTGTTGCGCAAGCGCCAGCGCGTAGTTTGCGCTGGTAAAACTCTTGCCTTCCTCCGGCACGGCGCTCGTGAACAAAGTCACTTTGCGTTCCGCCTCCGGGCCGAGAAGTGACAGGGCGGCGCGCAAATTGCGGAATGCTTCCGCGGCTGGGCCCTCAGGGGTCTCCGCGATCACTCGGTAGCGATATCCGGCCGTTCGCCGTTTGTGCCTTGATGGAAAAAGGGATCGCCGCGGTTGCTCTGTTGTTTCCGGTATTGCCGCGAAAACCGGCAAACCGATCGTCGCTTCAGCTTCATCAACCGTCTTGATCGAGCGATCGATGGCGTCGGCGCCAAAGACAAAGAACAGACCGACAGCGAGGCCGCCAAGCAGACCCAGCGCAAGCGCTTTGCTCCTGCTTGGACTCACTGGCACGCGCGGCAGCGGCGAGTGCTCAACCACGCTCACGGCGTTGGTCTTTACATCCTTGGTAAGATTTGTCTCCTTGATCTGGCGAAGCACGCTCTCATAGAGCGCGCGGTCTGTCTCCGCCTGACGCGCCAATTCCTGGTAACCGATCGCGGCCTTGTTCAACGCGAGCGCAGCCTTTTCCTGTTCCTTCGCCGCCGCTTCGAGATTACCTTCGGCGGCTCGAGCTTGCTCGAGGGTGTTGCGGAGCACGGCTGGCTGCGCAAGCACAACGCGACGCAACCCGTCTCTGCCTTCATTCAACGCCGCGCGCGCGGCCATCATTTTTGGATGTCTGTCTTTGTAACGCTGCGCCAGAGTCGCGACGTTAGCTTCGAGTTGCGCCACATCGCGGCGGCGATCATTAACCATGGGTGCAGCCGCGATACTCGGCACCGCAAGCAACGCATCGACATTCTCGCCGATGGTTTCGATTTGTTTGAGCTCGCCCTCGAGGCGAAAACGCTCCGACTTGGCGACCGTCAATTTGCTGTTCAATTCCTGCAGCTTGTCTTCGACCAAACCGCCGCGGCCACCAGAGCTGCCGGCGCCGGTCTGACTGCCGGTTGCAGCCGCGCCGCCTCCGAGCTGGAGGGCGTCCGGTGTTTTCGCTTTGTAATCGGCCACCGCCGCCTCG
>DASTDG010000230.1:0-4984 GCA_035710475.1 Chthoniobacterales bacterium
GCAAACACCGCCACCGGCTGGCAAACGCTGTTTAACAACACCGGCGACAACAACACAGCCGACGGTGCCTTTGCGCTCTTTAGCAACACCACCGGGCATGATAATACGGCCGATGGTTTTGGGGCGCTCTCTAGCAACACCACCGGTCATAGAAACGTGGCCAACGGTGAATTTGCGCTCTATAGCAATACCACCGGCGCATTCAACACGGCCAACGGCGTTGACACGCTCTATAGCAACACAACCGGCAACAACAACATCGGCTTGGGCAATAGCGCCGGCGGCGCGCTAACCACGGGCAATTACAATATCGACATCGGCAACGAAGGTGTTGCTGGCGAATCCCACCGCATCCGCATCGGCACGCAAGGAACTCACAAACGGACATTCATCGCCGGCATTTACGGGGTCGCCGCCGCTCAAGGCGTGGCGGTCTATGTGAATTCATCCGGGCAACTCGGCACGCTCACCTCCTCCGCGCGCTTCAAGCAAGACATCCAGGCCATGGATGATGCCAGCGACGCGCTCCTGTCGCTGCGGCCGGTGACGTTCCGCTACAAAAAAGAAATTGATCCTGAAGGCATCCCGCAGTTCGGCCTCGTGGCCGAGGACGTGGCAAAGGTGAACCCCGATCTGGTGGCTCGCGACGCGCAGGGGGAGGTTTACACCGTGCGCTACGAGGCGGTGAACGCAATGTTACTGAACGAGTTCCTCAAAGAGCACCGACAAGTGCAGAAACAACAGAAGCAAATTGAAAACCTCACCGCGCAGTTGAAAGACCAGGCTGCGCAAATCCGAAAGGTCAACGATAAGGTGGAAATGAATAAGCCGGTGCCGCAAATGGTCCTCAACAATCAGTGACCGCAGCAGTAGATCGATAATTTGCCGAAAGTTTCCCGTTTACGTATTGCCTTCGTCCGTTTCAATTAGCACGTGACGCAAGCTTGTTGTCACTCTGAGCGCGCGGAAGAATCTCACATTCGCACGAGGATCCGCTTGCTTGGAGTGACTTGAGATGTGTCCGAAAATGCCCGGGGAAAGTTTCCGTTTTACGAACCGCCCTTCTAGCGTTGAATTTAGCTCGTGACGCCGGCGAAGAAGATTTTCGGCACCGATGGCGTGCGCGGTGTCGCAAATGTAGAACCGGTCACGGCCGAGACCGCGCTCAAGCTGGGCCGTGCCGCGGCGCACGTTTTCACTCAGCTTAACCCGCGCACCATCCCGGAAGGTACGCGCCCGAAGATCGTCCTCGGCAAAGACACGCGGCTCTCCGGTTACATGCTAGAGAACGCGCTCGTTGCGGGAATTACGTCGCTCGGCGTCGACGTTCTCATCATTGGCCCGCTTCCCACGCCCGGCGTCGCTTACATCACGCGCTCGCTCCGCGCCGACGCGGGTATTGTCCTCTCCGCCTCCCACAATCCGTACGAGGATAATGGCATCAAATTTTTCCGGCACGACGGCTACAAACTCGACGACCAGGTCGAAGAGCAGATCGAGCAGCTCGTCTTCACCGGCAAGATCGACAATGTGCGGCCGACGGCCGGAAAAATCGGGCGCGCCGCGCGGATTGACGACGCGCTCGGCCGCTACGTCGAATTCGCCAAGGCGAGCTTCCCGAAAAAAATGTCGCTCGAAGGGATGCGTGTCGCCATCGATGTGGCGAACGGCGCGGCTTACAAATCGACGCCATGCATATTACGCGAGCTCGGCGCCGAAGTTGCCGTGGCGCACAACGAGCCGAACGGCATGAACATCAATGATGCCTGCGGCAGCACGCATCCGGAGGAAATTCAACGCATCGTAAATATTAGCGGGGCGGACGTGGGCATCACGCACGATGGTGATGCCGACCGTGTCCTTCTCTGTGATGAGAACGGCGAGATTGTCGATGGCGACGAGATTCTCGCGATCGCGGGGCTCGATCTTCTCAATAACGGCCAACTCCGAGACAAGACATTGGTTGCGACGGTCATGAGCAACTTCGGTCTGGATGAAACCATCGCCGAGCACGGTGGCAAAGTCGTGCGCACGAAAGTGGGCGACCGTTACGTGATTGAGGACATGCTCGCGCGCAATCTGAATCTCGGCGGCGAACAGAGCGGCCACATCATTTTCCGGGATTTCACGACCACGGGCGACGGCATTATCAGCGCGCTGCAGATCTTGCGCATTATGCATGCGACCGGGCAGCCGCTCGGCAAATTGAGAACGTGCCTGAAAAAATATCCGCAGGCGCAGCGCAACCTGGAGGTGAAAGCGAAGCCGCCGATCGAAGATTTGCCGGAGGTTATGAAATTGCGCGATGAAATCGAGCGCGAACTCGGCGGCAAAGGCCGGATCTTGCTACGATATTCGGGGACCGAACCGAAGATCCGCCTGCTGATCGAAGGCCGCGAGTTCGACAAGATCGACAAGCAGGCCAACCGCATCGCCGATGCCATCCAAAGCGCAATCGGCGCAAACTAAATGACACTGGGCCGCGTCGTCGAAGCACTTCTTTTCAGCGCACAAAAACCGCTTTCAACAAAAGAGATTCTCGACCTTTTACGGCGGGCCAGCGGCAGTGACGAATTCTCGCCTAACGAATTTGCCAAAGTGCGCGAGGCTGACGTCGCGGCGGCACTTCAGGAAATCAAGATTGAGTACATCGAACAACAGCGCGCGTTTCAGCTGGTCGAAAAGGTCGACGGCTGGCAGCTTGCGACCGATCCGCAGTACGCGCGTTGGGTGCGGGAGCTTTTTCCGGCACCGCGCCCGGCGCGGTTGAGCGCGCCGGCTTTGGAAACGCTCGCCATCATCGCTTACCGTCAGCCGATCACACGCGCAGACGTCGAGGCGGTCCGCGGCGTCAGCATCGATGGCGTCTTGCAAACTCTGATGGAGCGCGGGTTGGTGAAAATCGGCGGGCGCGCAGACATCCCGGGTCGGCCGTTGCTTTACGAGACGACCCAGTTCTTTCTCGATCATTTCCGGTTGCGGCATCTCGATGAGCTGCCGAATGTCGAAGAGCTGAGAAAACGATATTTGCCAGTGGCGCCGCGAGCCTCTGTAGCCGCGGTCGATGACCGCGGCCCGGCATCAGCAACGCCGGCTGCAACTAATCTGTAGCCGTCGCCCGGTGGGCGACGCAACGCACAGATGAATGGTTCGTCTCGGTCGCGCTTTGCACAGCGAAGCGGTTACAGCATCCTCGCGCTCGCATTCGTAACATCGACAGTTGCATTCGGTGAAATCAAGCCGAGCGATTGCGCGCGCGCCGCAAAATATTCCGACAGCCGGCGCGGCATGTCCATGCTCGTGATGCAAAATGGTCGCACCGTTTTCGAGCATTATGCCCACGGTGGCATGCCTGAACTTCGCTCGCCTATTTTCAGTGGCACGAAAAGTTTCTGGGGCATCGCGGCGCTCATTGCCGTACAACGCCGGCTCTTTCAGCTCGACGACCGAGTTGCTGACACGATTACCGAATGGAAGAACGATCCGGGCAAATCGCAGATGACAATTCGTGAGCTGCTTAATTTCACCGATGGAATCGAAGGAGCGTCATTTTTGCACCGCGAATCCATCCGCGACCGCAACGGCGCCGCGATCCGCTTGCCGGTACTGGCTCCGCCGGGCTCGGTCTTCACATACGGGCCTAGCCATCTCCAGATTTTCTCCGAATTGTTGCGCCGTAAGTTGAATGGGCGCTCGACGGTTTCATTCATCAAACAACAGCTGCTCGACCCGCTGCGTCTCTCTGATCTCGAGTTCAAAAAAGACCGGCGCGGCAATCCACTCCCCGCATCGGGCTTTGAATTAACGGCACGGGAATGGGCGCGCCTCGGCGAGCTTGTTCTTGGACGCGGTAACTATCATGGCCGGCACATTGTGTCGCCTGATTTGTTACGTCAGGCGTTCACCGGCTCAAATGCGAACCCATCTTACGGCTTCACATTTTGGCTGAACGCGCAGGCGCCGCATGCCCGTGAAGTCGACATGGAAAAGGAAATCGATCTCGCGTGGGAACGCGCTGGCTGGAGCGGCACTTGCATTTGCACGGCCGCGCCGCCTGACACGGTGGTAGCGCTCGGTTCCGGCTATCAGCGCTTGTTTATTATCCCATCGCTGCGTGCGCTCATCGTCAGGCAGGGCTGGGATTCAAAATTTTCCGACGCGTATTTCCTCCGGCTCGTACTTGGACGGTAGGTGGGTCCGGCCGCGCCGCGGGCGATGTTAACCTAGTGCGGCTCCGCCGCCGTTTATACCGCGTTGGGAAAACGCGATCCACCTGTGCTCCGCTTCTCTGTCGAGAGCCGCGATTGACTTGGTACCGCATTTCCTCAACCATTGCCGCGGCGTCAGATATCGATCTTATGAACAAGTTTGCCATTGGTTGCGGCGGTTTCATCGTTATTCTGCTCTTCCTTGTCCTTGTCGTCGGTCTATTTTTTGGCGGGACTTACAACCGGCTCGTGCGCTTGCAGCAGAGCGTCGACCAACAATGGGCGCAGGTGCAAAACGTTTATCAGCGCCGCGCTGATTTGATTCCCAACCTGGTCAACACCGTGCAAGGCGCGGCTAACTTTGAGAAATCGACGCTTGTGGAAGTCACCAACGCGCGCGCCAGTGTCGGCCGAGTGCAGCTCGACCCGAACAAAGCGCCCACGGACGCCGCGCAGCTCGAGCAGTTTCAAGCGGCACAGGGCCAGCTGAGCAACGCGCTCTCCCGTTTGCTCGTTGTGGTCGAGCGTTACCCGGAACTGCGGGCAAATCAGAACTTCCTTAGTTTGCAGGCGCAACTCGAAGGCACCGAAAACCGGATCTCGGTCGAGCGCGGCAACTTCAACAGCGCCGTGCAAACCTACAACACTGCAGTACGCAGCTTCCCGACCAACCTGATTGCCGGAATGTTCGGCTTTTCGCCGCGGCCATTCTTTGCCGCCCAGCCAGGCGCGGAACGACCGCCCCCGGTGCAGTTTAACTTCGGTTCGCCGGCGCC
>DASTDG010000231.1:0-2732 GCA_035710475.1 Chthoniobacterales bacterium
AGCAGCGAGCCGATCTGATTTCCGTTAATCAACTTCATCTCGCCTTGCACACCGCGCACCGCCACCCCGAGCCGGTCCGCATCCGGATCGGTCGCGATAACAATGTCGGCGTTTGTTTTTTTGGCGAGCTCAATGCCGAGCGTTAACGCTTCTGCGCTTTCGGGATTCGGCGATTTCACCGTGGAAAATCGCGGATCGGATTTTTCCTGCTCCGGCACGATTTCGAAATTGAATCCGAGCCGCTTTAACATCGGGCGGAGCGTGATCGCGCCAGTGCCGTGCAGCGGCGTGAAGACAACCCGCAGCGACTTTGCGTCTTCGAGCACGCGCCGATCGAGAACAATCGATTCAAGCCGCTTCATGTAAGCTTCATCCACTTCGGCCCCGAGCGTCGTGACTTTTCCTTGTCGATCTGTCGGCAACGGCTCGTAAGTTTCACTCGCGATCGCGTTCACTTTTTCAATGATCCCGCGATCGTGCGGCGCGATCACTTGCGCGCCATCGGCGAAGTAAACCTTGTAGCCATTGTCGTGTGGCGGGTTGTGGCTTGCGGTGATGACAGCGCCGGCGCTCGCGTTCAAGTAGCGAACTGCGAAGGAGAGTTCCGGCGTCGAGCGTGGTCCATCGAATACGAAACCGGCGCACCCGTTCTCGGATGCGATCTTCGCGGCCAGCTCCATGAATTCCTTGGAAAAAAATCGCGTGTCATGCGCGATCACAATGCTCGGTTTCGTGGCATCGGCATCTTGCCGATTTTTTGTATTGATTGGCTGGAAGCCAATGCCACGTTCGCGCGCGTTCCACTCTTTGATGTACGCAACCAGGCCCTGTGTTGCGCGACTCACGTTGTAGAAATTCATCACATTCGTGCCGACGCATGGGAACTGTGGGCGGTCTGACTTCGTCGCGTGGCCGCGCTCTGCGGTCGTGACGATTTTCCCAATCGTGCGCCCGCGCAGACCTCCCGTTCCAAACTCGAGCGTTTTATAGAACCGATCGTTGAGCTCATTCCATTGATCGGCTGCGACGAGCTCCTCGACCGAGCGCACATAAATAGCCGACGGCGTGCCGGAGAGCAGGGCCCGCATGTTGTTTGCTGCCGAATCAAGCAACGTGCCGCCTGCCACTGCGCGCTCAATTTTCTCCCTCAAATCATCGAGTGTGGCGGACATGGCAGGCCAACTTTCCGACGAAACGCGGCTTTGCAAGCTGGCCTGCTCCGGCAGCGCCCTAACCGAGGAGTTGAACCGCTCGATACCGTGTGGCACAACGGCCCAGCGGTGGACCCAAGGAAATTTTTTGCCGAGCTCAAGCGGCGCAATGTTTATCGCGCGGCGGTGCTTTACGGGATGGGATCGTGGCTGTTGACCCAGATCGCGACCCAGGTGTTCCCGATTTTCGACATTTCCAATTCGATCATCCGCTTGATGGTCATCGCGCTCGCCGCCGGTTTTCCCATCGCCATGTTGGTCGCGTGGCTTTACGAGCTGACTCCGGAAGGATTCGTCCGGACGGAAGATGTCGATCTTGCCAGGCAAAAAGGCATCGGACGGAAATGGGACTTCGTCATCATTGGCGTACTCTTGCTAGTGATCGTGATGTTGGTTTATCAACGGTTTCCATTTCGCACTGAGAGCGGCGAAGTGATTCCGGAAAAAAGCATCGCCGTCCTGCCGTTCGACAACTTTAGCGACGACAAGGAAAACGCCTTTTTCGCCGACGGTATTCAGGATGATATCCTGACGAGTCTGGCCGAGATCGGCGGGCTGCGAGTAATCAGCCGTTCGTCGGTGATGCAGTTTCGCGATGCGGCCGCACGTAACCTGCGCGAGATCGGCCAGAGGCTGGGAGTGGCCACTGTGCTTGAGGGCAGTGTCCGGCGCGCAGGTGACCGCGTGGTCATCAACGTCCAGCTGATTGATGCGCTGCACGATCGTCATCTCTGGGCCAATCGCTACGACCGCGCGCTGGTCGATTCGTTAGGCCTGCAGGGTGAATTGGCGGCCGAGATCGCCGAAGCGCTGCGGGTGACACTGAGCCCGAAGGAAAAAGCGCGCGTGCAAACAAAGCTGACGGCGAATCCCGACGCTTACCTGTTTTATCTGCGCGCAAACCAAATCGAACGCAATCCCGACACGCTCTTGCAGGATTATAAGAAAGCCGAGCAGCTCTACCTCCAGGCGATCGCGCTCGACCCGAAGTTTGCTCTTGCCCATGCCCGGGTCGCCTCCACCCGCGCTGCGATTTTCCACTATTTCGAACCACTCGACAGTTGGAAGGCGGGTGCGCGCGCCGAAGCCGAGACTGCCTTGCGATTGCAAGAAAATCTGGCGGAAGCGCACCTCGCACTCGGTCATTGCATTTACTGGATCGACCAGAATTACGATCGTGCGCTGGACGAATTCGATATCGCGGCGCGTTTGGCGCCGAACAATAGCGAGGTGGATGGGTTGATTGCTGCGATCAAGCGCCGTCAGGGAAAGTGGCAGGAGTCGCTCCAAACCTATGAGAAGATAAACAAGCTGGACCCGCAGAACCCGAACATTGTCCGCAATCTCCTCTTCACTCATACCGCTTTACGTCAGTGGCCCGAGGCCGCGCGGGTAGCGGAGCGGATGCGGACAATGGCGCCGGCCTCGCTCGTCGCCAAGATCCAAAGTGATTATGTCGATTTCTGGTGGAAAGGCGACACGCGTTTGCTGGAGTCGCTGCTCGACCAGATTCCGGCCGGA
>DASTDG010000232.1:0-9162 GCA_035710475.1 Chthoniobacterales bacterium
GTTGCGCCAGCCAGTGCGCGCTGCCGCGCACGAGATCAATCGGCATCGCCGCGATCAAAACGGATTCGTTTTTGCCGTGGATGTTCCCACCGGACTCGACAGCGATTCCGGCGAAGTCGATCCAGAAGATTGCGTCACTGCGGATGTTACCGTCACGATTGGTTTTGCCAAACATGGGTTGATTGTCGATCAAGCGCTCGACTACGTCGGCCGTCTTGAGATCGTTCCACTTCCCGAGTTGCGCGCCGGAGTGGCTTCGCCGCGGGAACTTGTGGCATCGGCGGATTCGCTGCGCCCGCTCGTGCCACCTCGCAAATTCAGCGCTTACAAAAATCAGTTCGGCCGCATCGGCATCGTCGCTGGCTCACGCGGCTTCATCGGTGCCGCGCTTTTGACGACGCAAGGCGCGTTGCGAGGCGGCGCCGGTCTCGTCGAGCTCTTCGTCCTGGAAGACATCTACCCAATCGTAGCGAGCATGGCCCCGATCGAGGCCATGGTAAAGCCGGTGAAAAAATATCCGCAGCTCCTCCATCACGAGATCGCGGCGTGGGCGCTCGGCCCCGGCCTTGGTCACTCGCGCGGCCCGCAAATTCTCGAGCTGATCAGATGCGCCAAACAACCAATGATCGTGGACGCCGATGGACTGAATGTGCTCTCAGGCAAGATCGACATCTTGCACCGCGCCAAAGGCGCGCGTCTTTTGACACCGCACGCTGGCGAGATGAAAAGGTTGTTCGATACCAGCAAAATGCCGCGGTCCGCTGTCGCGAGGAAGTTTTGCGAAGAGTTTCCGGTTACACTTTTATTCAAAGGCAGCCGGACAATCGTCGCGGAGCGCACGAAACCGCTGAGTTACAACACAACCGGCAACCCGGGCATGGCCAGCGGCGGAATGGGCGACGTGCTCACCGGTGTCTGTGCCGCACTCGTCGGCCAGGGCTTATCGCTTTACGATGCGGCGCGCGTTGGCGCGTGGGCTTGCGGTCGTGCCGCGGAGATGTCGATCTTTCATTCCGGCGAAAGCGAAGAATCGCTCCTGGCCCGCGACGTTCTCGATCACCTCGGTCCGGCCTTCCACGAACTGCGCGCCTCGGCCGAGTAGCGAAATGGTTTATCCCTACGAAACTGCGGGACTCGAGACGACCGCTCGAGCGAAAAACAGCTGGTGGGCGCGACTTAAAAAAACGCTCGGCCCACTTGCCGTCGCCGGCGCGGTCATCGCGAAGTTTTTCGCGAAACTGAAGTTCATCCTTCTCCCGCTGCTCAAGTTTCTGCCCATTCTGCTCAAGTCCGGTGGCACGATGCTGCTGATGATTTGGGTTTACACGGCGATATGGGGTTGGCAGTTCGGCGTCGGATTCGTCCTGCTCTTGCTCGTCCACGAAACCGGTCACCTGCTGGTCGCGAAGAAATTCGGACTGAACGTCGGCGCGCCGGTGTTCATCCCGTTCATGGGCGCGTTCATTGCCTTGAAGGAAGCGCCGCGCAATGCTTGGATGGAAGCGTGTGTTGGCATTGGCGGGCCGATGCTCGGCACCTTTGGCGCACTCGTCTGCAATTTGTTAGGTGAAATGTTCGGTGCGCCGGTATTTGTCGCTCTCGCCTGGTTCGGCTATTTCCTCAACCTATTCAACCTTACGCCGGTGGGCATGCTCGATGGCGGCCGCATCGTCAGCGCAATGTCGCGATGGCTGTGGCTGCCGGGCTTTGCCGGCCTGCTCTGGTTCGGCTGGAAATTTCCGAACTTCATCGTTTGGCTGATCATTTTCCTGTCGCTGCCGCGAATCGCTTCGCTTTTTCGCCGAAGAACGGAAGAGGAACGCCGCTACTACGAGGTTACAGCGGCGCAGCGTTGGACAATGTCCATCTTGTATTTCGGCCTGATTCTCTCGCTTGTCGCTGGCATGCACCTCGCGCAGAACGATCTTCACGAGCGCGGTGTGCGCGCTCACGGCAAAGGCCGCGACGTGATCGTGCAGTAGGCGGCAAAGCTGGCGGCTGGTCAGTGCTGCGAAGCGAGTGCGCGCCTTAGCGCCGTCGCCGATTCGCTCGTGCCGCGACTGCTCGACTGCGAGTAGTTACCTCGCTCATTCCAGTGAATGTTCGCATCGCGGGTGAAAGTATTCATCGCAATGCGGTACCCGCCTCGTGCCGGTAACTGGCGATGCGATAAAATGAATTGCGTAGGATCGTAGTAATTGCTCAGGTCGCGGGCAAACGCGGCCCGGCTCATGCCGATCTCGAGATTTTTGCGAATCTCGAAATGCAAATGCGCGTCGTAGATGCCGTGCGCCGTACCCATGGTGCCAATATTTTCCCCACGGCTGACGGCCTGTCCGCGCTGTACCAGGATGGTGTTCAGGTGACCGTAGAGTGAGTCAATGTTTTTAACCACGCCATCTTCACGAAAGGCGTGACGGATGATGACCACGTTCCCCCAGCCCATGTGACAATCGCGCGCAAACACAACTACGCCATTCCCGATGCTATAGATCGGATCACCGAGGTCCGTGTCGCCACCGCGGATACCGTCCCAATCCTCGCCGAGATGTCCGTGCGAACGGAAGCCGCGCGCTTTGTAGTAGCCTTGCGCGTCCGGTTTACCGATCGGAAAATCGAAGCCGTTCGCGAGTTTTGTAAACGCAGTCTCGGCACGCGGATTGATGGCGTGCGACAAAGCCGGTTCCGAGATGCGCGATCGTCGATCTTGCGGCGGTTGCGAAGCTGCGAGAAATCGTTTCGCCGCGTCCGCCGCACGATCCGCTTGCAGACGCTTTTCGTTTTCGATTTTCTGCCGCGCGAGCGCGCCAGCTTTGCGCATCTGTTCAGCCGTAAGCATCGGCGCCGCCGGCCGGTTGTAGTGCACTGCGCTGGGCAGCGCCTCAGAAGCTCGCTCCTTAACTTCCTCGTCAACGCCAGAAAGCGCTGGCGGGGCCACCGGTTGGGGCGGGCTTTGACGCACGACCTCGACTTGTTGCCCGAAACTCCGGGCGAGGAGCAGGAAGCTGAAACCAGCTCCGGCGAGGAATCCTCTTCGCATAAGAAGCGCTCGTTTTAACGAAAGGGTCTTCGCCTCGCAAGCACTTATTCACACCCATGCATAGCACACGTGGGTGTCATCCCGAACGTTGTGAGGTCCGCGCCCGTGTCCGCGGCTCGGGATGACAGCGCGAGGGTGGAGTGCTATTGACGATTAGGATTGCATTTGTTTCGGTGGCGTCACGCGGACCACCGGCAATGGAAAGCGCAGGCGGAGTTCATCACCGAGATAAATCTCCACGTGATGGACGCCGTATTGCTGGAACTGCACGCCCCCGAAGTAATGCACGTTCGTGGCGTGTCCTTCCATTTCCCGAAGCACGAATTCGACCTCGGCTTGGGCAATGACTTGCTGCTCGTCCACTCCGACGATGCGCGAGCGCTGCCGGAATTTTCCCGAGCCGCTGCACCAGCGGGCCCAGATGCAGAGTCGCATCCAGTTCACCGGCAGCGCGGGCGCAGGAATGACGTTGATTACCCCGACGAGCGTCTGCATGCCGTTAAATTCGCAGCGCACGTCCTCGCAGAGGACGCAGCTCTGGAGGTCCGGCAAAATAATGTCGGTTTCCATTTAGACCACGCCGCGCACCAGCAAGATCGAGATCACGGTCGCGAGTGCAATTCGGTAAATGGCGAAAGGCGCAAAACCGCGGTTCCGCACCCAGCGCATGAACCACGCGACGACAAGCAGCGCGACCACGAAGGAAACGACAAAGCCAATCGCGAGGACAATCCACTGATGCGTATTTACCGCTAGTGGCGCGATGTTCCCCTCGAGCTCGGTCCGCCGATTTGGCGTGATGGTTTTCAGAAAATCGTATCCCGTTGCGACGAGCATGGTCGGCATGGACAGAAAAAACGAAAACTCGAGCGCAGCGGGGCGCGACATCCCAGCCACCTGACCGGCGGCGATGGTCGCCATGGAGCGCGACGTGCCGGGAAAAACAGCGGAAAGAATCTGCGCCGCCCCAATCCAGATTGCCTGCGGCAAGCTCATCTGCTCCATGTGAATGACCCGTGGCCGCGTGAACATAAGATCGACAATCCACATGACGATGCCGCCGAGGAACAGCGCCGTGGCCATCACCCAGAGGCTTTCCAGGTTTTTACCGATCTGCTTCGTCAACGCCCACGAAGGAACCGCGGTGACCACAAACGCGATCAACGTCAGGCTCAACGGGTGCGTGAGAAGATTGCGGTCACCCCGCTCGCCTTGCGGAAACGTGCTCAGGAACTTCAGAATGCGCTGCCAAAAATACACCGGCAACGCCAGAATCGCGCCGAGCTGGATCACGATCGTGTACATCTTCCAGAAACTGTCGTGCAGATCGAGACGCAAAACCGCTTCCGCGATACGCAAATGAGCGGTTGAGCTAACCGGCAGAAATTCCGTCACTCCTTCGACGATCCCAAGCAAGATCGACAACAGAAAATCACCCACGCGCGTTTTCTACTTTCTAATTTCTACCTTCTACTTTTTTCAGACCGCTTCTCCTCCGCGTTCGTCGGTGCGGATCCGAACGGCCAGCTCCACGTCGGAGACAAAGACCTTTCCATCGCCAATTTTTCCGGTCTTCGCCGCGGTCAGGATTGCCTCAACCGCGCGCTGCGCTCGGTCATCGGTTACCACGATTTCGAACTTCACCTTGGGCAGAAAATCCACCGTGTACTCGCTGCCGCGATAAATTTCGCTGTGACCTTTTTGCCGGCCGAAGCCTTTAACCTCGCTCAACGTCATGCCCTCAATGCCTATTTCGGTCAGTGCGTCTTTCACTGCCTCACTTTTGAATGGCTTGACGATGGCTTCGATTTTTTTCACCTCGGCCAGATTAGAAGTGCGCCTCGAAATGGCAAGCTTTGTGACCGCAGGCTCCGCGGTTAGACTTTGCGGCCGAATTTTTTCTCCAGTTCGGTGAGTGAGATCTGGATCATGGTCGGCCGGCCGTGCGGGCAGCAATATGGCAAATCGCAGTCGAGCAAATCCTGGATGAGTTTTTCCACTTCCAGGTAGCGCAACGGATCGTTGGCTTTGACGGCATGACGGCAAACCGTCTTGGCGATGATTTCTTCGCCGAGACGCATCGGCGAGCTGCTATTGCTCGCACTTTTCAGATCGTCAATGACGTGTTGCATAAAGGTGACCGGCTCCGATGCGCGCAGGAACGCCGGCACGCTGTCGATCTTGAATGTGTTCGGCCCGAAGCTTTCGATGCCGATTCCCATCTTTTGTAAGATCGACATGTTGCGCTCGACCCATTCAGCGTCGCGCGCGGGCAGATCGAACGTCTGCGCGAGCAAGAGCTTTTGGGAAGGGACGCCCTGCTCTTCCATGCGCCGGCGCAATTCCTCGAAGAGGATCCGCTCGTGCGCCGCGTGCTGGTCAACGAGCACGAGCCCGTCGGCGTTCTCCATGAGCACGTAGAGTTTGCTCAGCACGCCGATAATTTGGAATTGCTGAGGCTTGGATTGGGCGGGCGGCGCAGATTGTGGGGCAGGCGTTGTGCCTGCCGACCGCGCAGGTTGCGCCGGCAAGCGATGCGCTTGCCCCGTAACTGACCTATCGGCGCGCAATGCGAACTCACGCTCGAGCTGCGGGAGCTCACGCGGAACAGCCGGCGCAGCTGTTGGTGACACGGAGATGGTGGCGCCAATCGGCGCCGGCGCGCGGAACTTTTCCTGCCAATCAGTCCGGCCGCGCGCGAGCGTTTGTTGAATCGCCCGCACGATTGCTTCGCGCACACCGTTAGGATCGCGAAAGCGCACTTCGCGTTTGGCCGGGTGCACGTTCACATCCACCAACGCCGGTTCGAGCGTGAGGAAAATAAACGTGACGGGGAATTGTCCTTTCATCAGCGCGGTGTGATATCCCTCGCGTAAGGCGCTGTTGACCAGCGCGCTTTCAATGGCGCGGCCGTTTACGAAGACAAGTTGCTGCGCACGCGTTTGCCGGCTCAACCCGGCCTGCCCGATCAAGCCGCTGATCTCGATGTGGCGGGTCGCATCGTTTACCGGAAGCAAACGCTCGAGCAATTCGCTGCCGTAAAGATCGCGGACGCGGTCAATCAAGCTCACCGCTGGCGGAAGCTGAAAGACGAGGCGATCGTCGCGAGTAAGTGTGAACGCGATGTGCGGATGACCTATCGCCTGAAGCTGGACTTGATGCTCGATGTTTCGGCCCTCGGTGTTTTCAGAACGCAAAAACTTGCGCCGGGCCGGCAGGTTGTAAAAGAGCGATCGGACTTCCAGCTGCGTCCCCGGCGCTTCGCCGCCATCGCGCACGATGTCGATCTTGCCGCCGTTCACGACGATCTCCGTGCCGGCTACGGCCTGTGGTTCGCGCGTGGTAAGGCGAAATCGCGAGACACTCGCGATGCTGGGCAGCGCTTCGCCCCGAAAGCCGAGCGTCGCCACCGCGCTCAGATCGTTGACATCGCGAATTTTGCTCGTGGCGTGGCGCTCGAGCGAGAGGAGCGCGTCGTCCCGGTCCATGCCGCAGCCGTCGTCGATCACCCGAATGAGCGAAATCCCGCCGCGCCGAATCAAGACATCGATCTTGCCCGCGCCGGCATCGATGCTGTTCTCGATCAGTTCTTTAACGACAGAGGCGGGACGCTCCACAACTTCACCCGCCGCAACCTGGCTCGCCACCGCGTCGGTCAGTAATCGGATCCGGCTCATCTCGATTGCAAATTGTAGATTTCCGATCACCGATTGCGAAAATAAAAGGCGGCGGCATGCGACTAGCAGCGTCTTTGACTTGGGTTAGCCCGGAGTTACTTTGGAATTCGAGATGATTAACGTCACCCAGAACGCGGCGCGACAGCTTCGCGCTCTGCTCGAGCAACAGGGCGATCCAGCTGGCAAAGGGCTGCGTGTGCACGTCGCCAAAGGCGGTTGCTCTGGGTTGCACTACGAAATGTCGCTCGACGAAAAACAAGCCGGCGACAAGGTGGTGCAGCACGATGGTGTGGAGTTTTTCATCGATAGTGATAGCGCCGAGATTCTGCGTGGCGCGACGCTGGATTTTCACGACGGGCTGACGGGCGTGGGTTTCCAGATTGTTAATCCGAACGCTTCGCGGACCTGCGGCTGTGGTTCGTCATTCGAAGCGGCGCCGACTCATTGAGCGCGCACTATCTTCTCTCTCCCGCGTAAATGGCGTACAGCGCTTTTCAGTACGAAGAGCCGTACGCGCGGCCCCGCCGGCGCATTAACTACTTCGCCTGGACGGTCGCGATTTTGCTCCTGACTGGTCTTGCCCTTGCCGCGTGGCTCGGCAGTTTCTACATCTTCGATCAACCCGAGCGACCCGACAGTTACCGGATTCTCCAACGGCTGCATAAGCTCGAGCCGCCAAAACGTTTCGAGCTGACGTTCGCGCCGAGCGGCGAGTTTCTCAACGCGAAGCAGCTTTTCGACCGCTACGTCGCGATGGGCACGGCCGAACTCGCGAAGATGAACGCGGAATTGCTCCGCAATTACATCCGCAATTACCAGGCGGTGCGCGGTCTCGTGCCGTACGTCACCGGTCGTTACATGACGATGGAAGCGCGCGAGCTCGGGCCTGGTGACGTTTTCACTTCTGGCATGGTCGCGCTAACCGGCGCGGTCGACCACGGGGAGCTGCTGATGGAACATCTTTATCCCTCCGACCCCGCGGCGTTGCCCTTGATGAAAGAAACCCTGAAGATGGGCTTGGAAATCAAACTAGAACGCACGCACGACCTTTCCGCAGTCATTCACGCCGAGCGCCTGGCCGATGGCCGGATCATGATCACCGCGGTGCCGTTGCTCTACGGGACCTACACCGTTACACGCGGGCCGGGCACCTTCCGACTCGATCCCCCCTTTGCGCTCAATCTCGCCGCCGGCTGGCCCTTGTTCAAAGAACCGATGCGGCTCCGAGCTGAACGGCATTACGTCGAGTATCGACAGCAACCCACCGGCGAGCACGGCCCGGTGCCAATTCCGGGAATGACTCCAAATGCGCCCGCATCAGCAGCGAATGAGCTAGTGCGCGTAGAACCCGCCAAACCATTGGCGCTTCCGCCACCGCCGATTGCGCAACCAGCTGCGAAAGGCGATAAGCTGGCCAAAGCGGCTGCGTCGCCGAAACGCGGAAAGCTGGCCAGCAAACAAAAAGCCGCCGCGCAAGCGCCCTCACCGCCACCACCCCCGCCGGCGAGTCCTGCCCCAACAATCGTCACAAAACGCGCGTTGCCGGTCGGACCAAGCGCTGCTGCTGTCGCTGCCGTGTCGTCAGCGCTGCCACAAGTTGCCTCGCCAATACCTGCGCCATCCGCTAGCGCTCCTCCCGCAGTCGCCCTCGCATCGCCGCCGACGATTGCAGCTGCGCAGACGGCTTCGCCCCCACCGAACGCTGCACCGGAACAAGCGGCCGGTGCTCTCGCTTCCACTGCTGGCGGCGGCACGTGGAAAACTTTTCCGGCAGGCAAAATGCCGCTCGGGCGATTAATTGGTACTGGTGATTTGAACGACGTAGCCGAACGTGGCGTGACCGGCGAGCGCGTCTATCTGCGCGGACAGTTCGTCGTCAATTTTTCCGACGCGAATCGCGCGGTGCTCCGTCCGCGCGCCAAACTGACCGACAAAGTCCTGCACCTGGGCGGCGGCTCGAACACGCGCATTATCGTCGAATTCCCCACTGGCTATACGCCGCCCCCGCCTGGTTCGGTCGTCATGCGCGACGAAGCACGTCCCTACGAAATCACCGAAGTCCGCAAAACCGAGGACGGGCAGCTCAACGTCTTCGCGCGCGAAATCATGCAGTGAGCTGTGGCGGCAGGCGTGCCGCCTGCGTTTTGTTGAATTGGTCGCAGCCGACACGGCTGCCTCCACAGAAGAGGCAATCCAAAGCCAGTGATCAAGCATAGGCCACATCGGCTCGATCAGATTTTCGTCGACCAGCCGTTGTTCTTCGTCACGTTTTGTGCGCGCAATCGCAGAAAACTGCCGTCACTGGACTGCGCCAAAGCCGCATTGGAGACATATGCAATGCGCGGCCATACGGAATTTAATGTTGCCGTAGGCCGGTATGTCATCATGCCAGACCACATCCATCTTTTCGTTCGCGGGGGTCCGGATTTCGTCCTCTCAACCTGG
>DASTDG010000233.1:0-2947 GCA_035710475.1 Chthoniobacterales bacterium
CTTTGTCCTTTGCCACAACCCCGCTGATCCACCGTTCTATACCATCGACGGCACGGTCGTGTTCTCCGACGTTCCGGCCACGTATTGGACACTGGATAGCAATACTGCCACCCAGAATGCATGGGGCTATCAGATTATTGACGGTGCCAATCACAACGTGCTGCTCGACAATGCTGCGTCAGATAACTCGGCCTACGATGTTGAGTTTGTCGGCGAGAGCGATCGTTACGGCTTCCACACGCCGACCAGCTTTAAGAACTTCTTTATCGCCGGATCACATCCCAATTTGATCGTGAAAGATTGCGGCCGAGGCGATGTGATCAAAGGCAACGTGCAACTAGTGGATCACAACTCCGACCCCTGCTTCTAAAGGGAACTATGTGGCATCGAGATCCTGCCGATAAACGGCTCGGAAGCGATGGCACACTACCTATCTGGCAATCTGAAATCTGAAATTCAGAATTATTCCCACTCAATCGTGCTCGGCGGTTTGCTCGAGATGTCGTAGCAGACGCGATTGACGCCGCGGACTTCGTTGCTGATGCGCGAGGAAATGCGCGCGAGCAGTTCGTACGGGAGCCGCACCCAGTCGGCGGTCATCCCGTCCTGGCTCTCGACGATTCGCAAGACCACAGTGTTTTCATACGTGCGCTGATCGCCCATTACTCCGACCGAACGCACCGGCAGCAAGATGGCGAACGATTGCCAGACGCGATAATACCAGTCGCTCGCTTCCATTTCGCTCTGCACGATGGTATCGGCTTCGCGTAAGATCGATAATCGCTCGGGGGTGACTTCGCCGAGAATACGCACGGCTAGCCCGGGCCCGGGAAACGGCTGCCGATAGACGATTTCCTTCGGTAACCCAAGCTGCAGTCCGACTTGGCGAACTTCGTCTTTGAACAACTGCCGCACCGGCTCAACCAGCTCGAAATGCATTTTCTCCGGCAAACCACCGACGTTGTGATGACTCTTGATCAGCGATGCCGGGTTGCCGCCAATCGACACGCTCTCAATAACGTCGGGATACAGCGTTCCCTGGGCGAGAAACCGGTAACCACCGTGTTTGCGCGCGATGTTTTGTCGATCTTCCGCGAGCAACTCCTCAGTCGCGTGTTGAAACACGGCGATGAATTCGTTGCCGATGATCTTGCGTTTCTGCTCCGGGTCGCTCACCCCTTTGAGTGCAGTGAGGAACCGTTCGCTCGCGTCGACATATTTCAGCTGGACGTGGAAGTTTTCGCCGAACACACGCTGCACCATTTCCTCCTCGCGTGCGCGCAGCAGGCCGTTGTTGACGAAAATGCAGGTAAGTTGGTCGCCGATGGCTTTGTGCAAAAGCGCCGCCGTGACCGATGAATCGACGCCGCCGCTCAGCCCCAGCACGACTTTTTCATCGCCGACTTGGCGGCGGATGCGCTCGCATGCTTCTTCGATGAACGAGCGCATCGTCCAGTCCATCGCGCAGTGGCAGATGTGGTAGACGAAATTCTGCAAGATTTCTTTGCCCCGGGGTGTGTGCACGACTTCGGGATGAAATTGGACGGCAAATAAATTGCGCTCCAGATTCTCGATCGCAGCAAAGGGTGAATTCTCGGTGCGGGCAATAGCGTGAAAACCTTTCGGCAGCGCGGTGAGTTTGTCGCCGTGACTGTTCCAAATGTCCAGCTGTGCGCCAAGGCCGGCGAACAATTGCGAGCCATCGAGCACATGCAGAATCGCGGGGCCATATTCGCGCCGCGGACTGAACTCGACTTGTCCGCCCAGATGATGCGCCATCAACTGCATGCCATAACAAATGCCGAGCACCGGAATGCCTAACGAAAAGATTTCTGGATCAGGATGCGGCGCATCTTTGTCGTAAACGCTGGCTGGTCCGCCGGAGAGGATCAGACCGTTTGGCTGCAATCGTTTGATTTTCGCCGCAGGAAGATCGAAGCGCACGACCTCCGAATAGACTTGGAGCTCGCGAATTCGGCGCGCAATGACCTGCGTGTACTGCGCGCCAAAATCGAGAATTAAGATCTTGGAATGCGCAGGCGGCGGGTTCATCGCGGCGAAGGATAGTCTGGCGGTGTTTCCGCAGCTGATGGCGCGCCGGTGGGATTATTGACCGACTGGCTCGGGATCAGCTGACCCTGGCCGGTAATGCCGCGCTGCATCTGTGAGCCGACTTCCTCCGTGCTGCGGCGTTCAAGCGGATCGGCGCACCCGCCAGCGGCGAGCGCGAACGCCAGCGCGATGAACAACGCGCAGGGTTTCATCTGCTCATCTTAGGAATGAAGTTTGGAAAAGCAAATTCGGGCATTGTAGCGGTGCTCGTATCAAGCACCGAATGCAACAGGCGCTTGGCACAAGCACCTCTACAACGTCCGCCGACTCGGGTAACGTTTACCATGATTGCGCCGGAACTTCTGCTGCAAGGCTATCGCCTCGGCGTGTTTCCCATGGCGATGGAGGACGATACCATCGGCTGGTTCTCGCCTGACCCGCGCGCAATTATTCCGTTGCAGAATTTTCATGTGCCGCACGCGTTGCGCCGGCTCGTTCAGAAAGCAGCCTTTGAAACGAAGATCGACAATTCATTTGCCGAAGTGATTCGCGCTTGCGCGAAACGCAAAGACACCTGGATCAACCGCGAGATCATCGAAAGCTACGAGCGTTTGCACGAGCTCGGATATGCGCACTCGGTCGAAACCTGGAGGAAGGACAAGCTCGCCGGTGGTCTGTATGGTGTCGCTATCGGGGGTGCGTTCTTCGGCGAATCGATGTTTCACCGGGAGCGCGACGCCTCCAAGGTCGCGCTCGTTACGTTGGTCGAGCATTTGCGCGCCAATCAATTCGCACTGCTAGACACACAATGGCTCACGCCACATCTGGCGCAGTTCGGCGCGATCGAGGTTCCACGCCAGCATTACCTCAACTTGCTCAAACGCGCGGTCGACCT
>DASTDG010000234.1:0-6013 GCA_035710475.1 Chthoniobacterales bacterium
ATATGTCGATGACGACTGCCCGCCCGTGCCAGTCGACAGCGAACATCCGCTCTACATTCTTTACACCAGCGGTTCGACCGGAAAGCCGAAGGGCATTCTGCACACGACCGGCGGGTATCTTGTCGGGATTTATACGACGACCAAATACGTGTTCGATATCCGCGATACAGACATCTTCTGGTGCACGGCTGACGTCGGCTGGGTGACGGGCCATAGTTATGTCGTTTATGGTCCCCTGGCGAACGGCGCTACCACGTTGATGTATGAAGGTGCACCGAACTGGCCCGAACCAGACAGGTTGTGGAAGATTATCGAGGAATATCGGGTTAACATTCTCTACACCGCTCCAACGGCCATCCGCGCGTTTATTCGTTGGGGCGATGAGTGGGTACGCGAACGCGACCTCTCGTCCCTGCGTCTGCTCGGCACAGTAGGCGAGCCGATTAATCCTGAGGCCTGGATGTGGTATCACGAAAAGATTGGTGGGGGCCGCTGCCCAATCGTCGATACATGGTGGCAGACCGAAACCGGCGCAATCATGGTCACACCTCTGCCCGGCGCGATCCCGACCAAGCCAGGTAGCGCCACACTCCCGTTTTTTGGCGTCGACCCCGCGATTGTCGATTCAACCGGCAAAGAAGTGGGCGCAAATGTCGGTGGCAAACTGATCATCCGGCGGCCGTGGCCGGCGATGCTCCGCACGATCTATGGGGACAAGGAGCGCTACGCGAAACAATACTGGACCGAGTTTAAGGGGAATTACCTCACCGGCGATGGCGCCCGCCGCGATGAAGATGGGTATTTTTGGATCGTTGGCCGCATTGATGACGTGCTCAACGTCGCCGGCCATCGACTCGGCACGTCCGAGATTGAAAGCGCGCTGGTGAGCCATGCAAATGTCGCCGAAGCCGCAGTGGTCGGCCGGACGGACGAACTGAAAGGCCAGGCCGTAGTTGCGTTTGTGACATTGAAAAGCGGTGCCACCCCGGCTTTATCACTGAAACAAGAGTTGCGCGACCACGTCGGCACGCACATCGGCGCGATTGCCAAGCCGGACGAGGTGCGCTTTGCCGAGGCGCTGCCAAAAACACGCAGTGGCAAAATCATGCGCCGGCTTTTGAAAGAGATCGCCAGCGGAAAAGCTGTGACCGGCGATACCACAACCCTCGAAGATTTCAGCGTCCTGACGAAATTGAGTGAAGAAGAGTGATTGATATGCTTCGCTCCTGCTCCGCATACCGCTGGATTGCCTGTTCTGCGTCGCTCACGTCCCCGCGGCTCCGTTGTCGATCTTGCGTCCGTCGTAAAGTGAGATCGTGAGTTTCATTCGCACAGGTCTGCGCGAGTTGGCGCTCAAGGTGAAACGCCAACGCACCCGCATGGCATTGCGGCACGAGAAACGGTTGCTGCAAAGAAGCGAGATCGCGCTTGGACGCGAGGGCACCGCGCAAGCGGCGAACTTTCCGGAGCTCCGGAACGAAATCGTCGCGCTGAAAAAACTGGAGCAGGAGCAAAAGGAAGTCGCGCTCCGGATTGCTCAGATTGAGGAGGGCATCAAGAGAATCGAAGGCGAGCGGCAGCAGAATGCGGAGGCGCAGCAGGAGGCAATCGCGAAGTTAGAAGCGGAAAAAAAGCCCGTGGTTCAGCGGCGCAACGACGCGAAAGGCACGGCCGATATTTGCGAACGCGAGCTCAAGGCAGTGGAACGCCGCGTCGAGCAGAACGACGAGACTGACCGCCAACTGCTCAAAGAGCTTACCGAACTGCAAGCGCTAACTCCACCCCCGCCCGACCTGGATGAGCGTTTGTCGAGTATTAGCGCGCGCCGCAGTCGTTTACCGGATGAACGTGCAGAATTGGTCCGTGCCCGACTTGGCAGTGAGGACGCATGTCGGTTGGCGAAAGAAAAGCTCATTGCGGCGGAAGCGGAGCTTTCCGTTGCCGAGAAAACCATCGAGCGAGCTCGCAGCGAGTTCGGAGCGCGCGACCGCGCATTGGCTGAGAAGATCCGCGCCCAGCAACAGTCCCTGCGCGAAGCCCGCGCGCAGCATCAAACGGTCGAGGAACGCAAAAATCCCGCCTACCTCAACATCGGACGCCATCTCGCCTCCCAGCGGATTGCTCCGCCGAATGCGGCACATTTGCTCGATGACGTGCATCGTCACCGCGCGGCCGTAGATCGGCATTTACAGCATAAGGAGGAACTCGCGCTGCTTTCCAGCCAGATCGACAAGCAAGAACTGCGACAATTCTATTTCAGTCTTGTGTCGGTCCTCGCGCTTTTGGCCATCATTTTGCCGCTTGTGTTTCAATCGCCGAAGAAACGCGAGTGGCTCCCGCAGCAAACCGAAACGATTCTGTCGATTAATCGCGAGCAGTTCGAGCGCGACGATCTGCCGCGCCGCTGGCGGAAAGAGCAGCCGCCCGAATGGACGCAGGTCTGGCGCGGTCTGGTCAGCCCCGCAACGGCGAGTCCCGAATTGAACCTGCCCCGCGATATTGTGCGCATCACCCGAGCACTCACGACCGAGCAGGCCGGCAAGACGCGGGAGTTTATTCTTATCGAAGCGCGCGGCGATGTTTCACGGGCCATTCGTTCGGTCGAGAAAGATGGCACATTCAAACGGCGCGATATCGCAGGGTTGCCCATTTGGGAGCGACCAAACCTCGCGGTTGCGCGCGTCGGCTCGAACACTCTCGCCGTCGGCCGGAGCGAAGAAGTGGACGAACTCGTGCGGGTGCGGCTCGGGATTGATTCCGATCTCAAAATCACCGGCCAGTTGTTCGACCGTTTTCAGGCGCTCGATCGCGAAAGCGCGTTGCGTCTGATTTCGCGTAATCCACCGAATCTCTCGCACGTGTTCCAACCCATTTTCACCAGCGAGCTGCTCGACGCGCCGCAATTACTCGGACTTGCGTTGACTCTACAAAACCCGATCAAGGCGAAGCTGCTCATGAAACTCAGCTCAGCGGAAACCGCGGCGCAATTCGCAAATAACCTGCACAAAGAGCCGCAGCGCTGGTTACATTTGCAGGATTCTGACTTGTTGCTCTACGTGCAACCGCCCGAAGTGATCCGTCAGGGGACGAATCTTGAATTGCGTTTCATTGTGCCGGAGCACAGCGCGCGCCTGCTCCTCCGACGTATCGCCAATCTGCCTTCGCCAGGAAACGTCGTCGCGCAATGACAGACGTCCTCCTGCGCGGTCTGCGGCAGCCGGAATATCTCCATGTGCTGATCAACCCCCTGCCCGTTTATGGCTTGGGCGCCGGGCTGGTGGCATTGATCGTGGCGTTGTTTCTGCGGAATCGCGCCGCGCATGTGACTGCGCTCGTTATCATACTGATCAGTTCCGCTGCCGCATTCCCGGTCACCCGTTTGGGTCATCAGGCCTATGATCGCGTTTTATCAATGAGCGACGATGCGGGGCGCGCCTGGCTCGATGAGCATGAAGAGCGCGCCGATGATCTCGTTTGGTTTTTTTATGCCCTGGCGCTGCTCTGTGCAGCCGCGATTTTGTTGCCAAAAAAATGGCCGAGGTTGGCCGTACCTCTGACGATCACAACCCTGCTATTGTCGATCTTCTGTCTCGGGGCTGGTGGATACATTGCCTACGCCGGAGGTAAAATTCGCCATCGTGAATTCCGAAACACGCCGCCACCACCGGAAAACACGCCGGTTCAATGATTGATCAGTCTTACTGGTGACCACGGCGCTCGATCGAGCCGAACGCGATGTCGAGGCGCATAGCGCATCGCTGCAGAAACCGCTCGGCCTTTTTGATCTCGCGTTGACGCAGATTTTGTTCGTGGTCGGCTCAGGCTGGGTCGGTACGGCGGCAAAGCTTGGGCGTTCACATCTTTTTTTCTGGCTGCTGGCGATTTTGCTTTTCTATATCCCGCAAGCTGCGGTCGTCATTTATCTGAACAGCCGCATGCCGCTCGAAGGCGGCATCTATCAATGGGCCAAGCTTGGCTTGAACGAGTTCGCCGGTTTTATCGCCGCCTGGAACCTGTGGCTGCTTTCCATCACCGTGATCGCACTTGGCGGCATGTTCGTCACGACCAACCTTTCCTACGCCATCGGCGCAAGCGGAGCGTGGATGCCGAACAGCAAATGGTGTGTGTCGTTGATCAGTTGCGCCCTGGTGGCCGCACTCGGCTGGGCTGGCGCGCGCGGGCTCTCGTTAGGCAAATGGGTCCACAACGTGGGCGCCTTTGCCATGCTCGCAGTCTACGCCGCCCTCGTTGCTTTGCCCTTCGTGAGCTTGGCTCGTGGCGAATTGCCGCACTATCACCCGCTGGCTCTGGCCGCGCCGACCATGTCGATCTTTTATTGCCTGAACATCTTCAGCAAACTCGCAGTGGGCGGGCTCAGTGGATTCGAATACGTCGCTATCCTCGCTGGGGAAGCGCGCGCACCGGCACGCGATATCGGCCGCTCGGTCATGATTGCGTCGCCAATCATCGCCGTGATGTTCATCCTTGGGACCAGCTCTGTCCTCGCGTTCATAGGCGACAAGCCCATCGATTTGATTGGCCCTGTGCCGCAAACTTTGCGCCTCGGATTACGGTCGTTTCCAGTCGCGGGCGCGATCGCTTCCTTCGGTATCGTCCTCATGACCATGCGGTCCATCTCCGCGACCAGCGTGCATCTCACGGGCAGCTCGCGTCTGCCGATGGTGGCCGGCTGGGATCGCTTGCTGCCGGCTTGGTTTGCGGATTTGCATCCGAAATACAGGACACCGATTAACTCCATCCTGTTCGTCGGTTTGCTTACGTCGGCAATTGCGATTTCGAGCCAGATCGGCGCCGGCATTCAGGAAGCATTCCAGCTCGTCGATAACGCGGCCAACGTCTTCTACGGCATCGTCTACGCGATTTTGTTCGTCATTCCGCTCGCCGGCGCCACTCAGATTCGCTCCGGTGCGCCGTTGTGGCTGCGCGTCGCCGCACTTTGTGGCTGCACGGTTTCGTTACTCGCCATTTTCTTCACCGTCTATCCAATCATCGACGTCCCGAGCCCGCTGGTGTTCGCGGCAAAAATCATCGCTGTGACGCTGATCGCGAACGGCCTCGGCGTGACCATCTTCATGCTCGGACGCCGACGCCAGCGCAACTCGACTGCTTAAAGCAGTCAAGTTGTTAGGTACAGCTGTCGAGAACCCAGCGAAGATATTCCGGGAGCCCATTCTCGATCCTGTAGGCAATGATCTCGGGGACGTCGTACGGATGCAGCGACCGCAATTTTGCTTCGAACTCCGGATAACTGCTGGCCGCGAGTTTGAAAATCGTCAGCGCTTCGTCGGCGGTTTCTGTCTTGCCTTGCCAATGGTAGATCGAATGCACGTGCGGCAAAATGTTCGCGCACGCGGCCAGTCGAAGATCGACAATCTCTTTTGCGATTCGGCGCGCGGTGTCGGCGTCAGGAATTGTGCAAAAGACGATAAGCGCTTTCTCGGCCATTCGTTAGGCTGAGACAAGAGCTTGCTTGCGCCACGCCGGCTCGGCACGGCAGATCCAGCCGCCGCCAATAACAACGTCGCCATCGTAAATGACCGCGGCCTGTCCTGGCGTGACCGCGCGCTGCGGCGCGTGCAAACGAATCCGTGCCCGATTGTTCTCCAAGTCGGTCACCGTCGCTTGGGTGCCCGGATGGCTGTAACGAATCTTCACGCTAACATCGAGCGTAGCTGTAGCCGCGGTCGCTGATCGCGGCCCGGGGTCACCGACCCCGGCTACAGAGTGCCAGTTCACGCGATCGATTTCGAACTCATCGCAAACAAGGTCCTCCGCATCGCCGACGATGACGCGGTTTGTCTCCGCATCCAGATCGACAACGTAGCGCGGCCGGAGTGATCCGCCGGGAAGGCCGCGCCGTTGACCAATCGTGAACAGTTCGATGCCGTCGTGTTCGCCGACGAAGTTGCCGTCCACATCGTAAATCTCTCCGCGATGAAAATCACTCTCGTGCAGATGGGAGCGCAGAAATGTTTTGTAATCACTACCAGGG
>DASTDG010000235.1:0-3585 GCA_035710475.1 Chthoniobacterales bacterium
CGCGCAGCTCGCACTCGCGTGGGTGCTCGCGCAAGGCGACGACATCGTGCCGATTCCCGGCACAAAGCGCCGTAGATATTTGCAGGAAAACATCGGCGCGCTCGATGTCGATCTTACGAGTGAAGACTTGGAGAGAATCGAGGAGGTCGCGCCCATTGGCGCCTTCGCCGGCCAACGTTATCCCGATTGGGCGATGGCCATGGTGAATCGCTGAAAGCGAGACAACCGACTACGAGACTACAGACGACTGACCACCTGACCAGCGCATCAGCCCGATCACGACCAGGCTCGTCACTCTTGCAACTATTTTGCCGACTTTTCCGGCTTCTTTCTCGACGGCTCGGCCGTAACTGACTGGTCAGACCGTACATTTCTTGTCTCGGAAACGATCGAGTGCATTCGTAGATTGAAACGGTCAAATCATCCGCGAGTCTCCAAGCTTCGATCTTCGTATAGTCCCTCATGATGTAGTCCGTGGTCGGTGGTCTCGTTGTCCTACGCACGCCGCGGCACCATGGCGGAGGCGAGCATGCTCTGGACAATTTCGCCGCGCTGGTTGGTGGTCACGTTACGCAAACGCACAATGCCGTAACTTGGTTTTGAGCGCGAAGGTCTAAGATCAACGATTTCTGTTTCAACGCGGAGCACATCGCCGGGACGTACCGTGTTGGGCCAGCGCAGTTCATCCACGCCCAGGCCGATTGCGCCTTCGGCAAAGTTCAACGTTCGCACGAATAACCGCATCGTCATCGCCGCCGTGTGCCAGCCGCTCGCGATCAATCCTTTGAAGATCGTGCGCTCGGCCGTCTTGCGGCTGAGATGAAACATCTGCGGATCAAATTTGTGCGCGAACTCGATCAGCTCCTTTTCCTTTACTTCGAGCCGCTCCGATTGAAACCGATCACCCACTTTCAAATCGTCGTAGTACCGCTCGCTCATTTTGAACCTGCCGTGCTCAATTCATGCGCGATTGCCTCGGCTAGAGCAACGTGTAAAATGTCGCCCGACCCGCTGATCACTTCTCACTGATCACTTATCACTTCGGTAAATGGGGGCGGTTAGCTCAGCGGTAGAGCATCTCGTTTACACCGAGGAGGTCGGGGGTTCGAACCCCTCACCGCCCACGATCAATTTTCGATTTGCGATTGCCGGCTGGCGATCGTGTGAGCAGCTCCAGCGCGGTGGGGAAAATGACTTTCTCCCATTCGGCGTATTCTTTGGCCGAGGGATGCAGACCGTCCGCGGCGACAAGCGAGTGGTCGCTGCCCATTTTCTTGCTGAGCGCGAAGACATCGACGACGCGCAGACCGCGTCGCAGTGATTCGTTGGTGACGATTTTGTTAAACGAGGCGATCCCTTCGGAGATGTTGCGGCCGCGGGCGTATTGGCCGCCACTCGGGGTGACGCCGAAATCGGGGATCGTGACGACGAGGAGGCGATTTTTATTGCCCAGAACCTTGAGCATTTCGTCGAGAATGAAAGTGAAGCGCTGACGAAATGTTTTCTCGTTAACGCCTTGGACCCAGTCATTCACGCCGATGAGTAACGTGCCGAAGTTTGGTTTTTCCTTCCGAAAGATCGACAGCTCGCGGTCGATCAGGTGCTGCGTGGTCCAGCCGGTGACCGATGGGTTGGCGACAAGATCGACATCTACGTCCTGGGCCCGCAAGTGCCGCGTCAGCAAGGCCGGCCACGATTCGTCAGGCGACGCGCCCTCGCCGATCGTGTAGGAATCGCCGAGCGCGACGTAACGAATTTTCTCCTCAGCGGCGCCAGTCATTGCGATGAGACATAGCCCAAGCAGCAATGTTTTCATCAGCTCACGAAAACATTTTGGTCACAGCGGCTTCGCAGTGGATGACCGTCGTATTTAGAAACGGGATGCCGTTGTGCTGCGGCTCGCGCAGGATCAGTGGAAGCTCGGTGCCAGCAAGGATGACTGCGTCGATGCCGGCCTCGCCGTAGCTCTGCGAAGACGGGTCGAACTTAGCTCGCATTCGATCGACGATGGCGAGCAGGCCGGCTTTGGTTTCGGGCAGAAACTTTCCCGCCACAAGTTCGTTCATGTATTTGTCGTGGATGTAGTCTTGGTCGGCGGCGGGCGGCCTAACGAGGTCGATGCCTGCACGCGTGAACGGCCGAGCGTAGAACTGGCCATTCATCGTGAATTTCGTGCCAAAGATGGCGAGCCGCTTGAATTGTCGATTTTTCGCAACGGCACAGGTCGCTTCCACAATGCTGATAAGCGGAATGGGTGAACGCGCCGCGATTTCATCGAATGCCAAATGCGGCGTATTGGCGGCGATTAGTCCAAATTCGGCACCGGCCCGGGCGAGCTTTTCGATTTCCGCAATGATGTTGTTCGCCAGCCGCGGAAGATCGTTCGCCAGGACCGGCTCGCGCACTTTGTTCAAGTCCATGTTGTTGATGAAGAACTGCGGGTAAACGTCGCCGCCTACGCGTTCGCGATAAAGTCGGATAATGGTCTGGTAGTAATTGACCGTGCTCTCCGGGCCGAGGCCGCCGATGATGCCGAGCGTCTTCACCAAATCAGCGGTCAGCGGTCGGAAGTCAGCGGTCAGAAGTCACCGGCCATTGTCGGATCTGTCTTTCGCGACGAGCTCGGGAATTTTTTTGCGACGGCGGAGGCGGAGCCAATTGTTCCAGGTTTTACGGACGCTGTCGCGCGGTGTGAGATATTCTTGGTTCAGTTCGTTGCTTTTGACGATCTGCGCGAGAATGCCGCGCGTGGAGAAATCGTCCGTGTTCAGGATCGTGTAGGCGGTGCCGATGGCGGCGGCGTGGTGCGCGTCGCTCGCTGCGACCATGGGCAACCCGCGGAGCTGCGCATATTTGAACGCGTAGCGGTTGTAACGGCGCAGCGTGGTCGCAGCGTTGAAAACTTCGATGGCGTCAACCGGGAGTTTCTCAAGCGTAGAAAAGCGAATACCGGCCCGGAATAAATCGTAAGGATGCGGTGGAATGGCGAGCGCACCGCGCTGGTGGATCATTTCGCAGACCTCGAGTGCCGGTTTTCCTTTCAAGTATGGAAGCGTTGCGCCTATGCAAAGCAAATGGCCATCGGCGGTGGTTATCTCCACGCCAGCCAGGATCAGGAAATTATCCACCGGCTGGCCGTCGAGCCGCATCAAGCCCTTATCGAGCAGATACGTGACGCCGTCACAGGTGTTGTGATCGGTAATGGCAATGCCATGCAGACCTTTGGCGCGCGCACCGGCGATCATTTCCTCCGGACTCGACACGCCGTCTGCCGAAAACAAGGAATGGCAATGCAGGTCGATGTTGTAGGGCATTGGCGCGAGAGTAGCTGAACCGTCGCAAAATCAAAGCGCGTGATTTTGCTCTGTAGCCACCGCGCTATTCGCCGTTTCAATCGGATGCCTCACAGAGGCGTGGCTACAAGCTCAAACAAGTTGCTCGCTCAAGGCTTCCGACTCGGCAGGCGCTTCTCCGGCAGCGTAGTTGAACTGCATATCGTAAAGCCGCCGGTAATAGCCCGACTTTTCGAGCAACTCAGCGTGGGTGCCAATTTCCCTAATGACACCCTCATCCATCACGACAATT
>DASTDG010000236.1:0-2058 GCA_035710475.1 Chthoniobacterales bacterium
GCAAGGTCGATGATGATGCCGAGCCGTTCGCATTCGCGCACGATCTCGCGACCGAATGGCGTCAGCCCGTCACGGGGCGAACCGCTTGGCGCAAATATCCCGCCGCTGCCGGCGGCATTGCGACGGGCATGCGTGAGCCCGACACTGCGCACGCCGAGCTCATAAAACGCGCGCAGAAGATCGACATCTTCGGCTAACGGCTCTACGCCTTCCATCGTGATGAGCAGCGCGATCTTCCTGGCGGCGCGCGCGCGCGTGATCTCATCGAACGTTTTGCAAATCGCGAAACGCTCGCCGGCGTTTTCGACTTCGGCATAGACTCGCGCGATCTGGTCGAGAGCGACGCGCAATCCGAGCTCCGGCAGATAGCGATCCTCGATGTAAATCGCGGCGCCGATTACGCCAACGTCACCAGCCTCGAACTCCGGCAGATAATGTGCGGTGAGGGCACCCGGGCGCTTGCGCGTTTCGTACAAATCCAGCAGCAAATCGAAATGGAGATCGACAATTCCATGCGCGTGCAACCGCGCGATTCGTTTCTCCGTTTCATTCTGCGGCATGTGGCGCAGTTACGGCGCAGGCGGTGGCGCGATCACCGCCGCCGTTTTGGCGAGCGGCTTTGGTTTGCGCGAAACCAGGCAAACTAAAATCGAAACCCACAACGCGCCGAGTGGAAGTACGCCGGGCAGCCAAATCGATGAGTGCGACAAAATACCGAGCGCAAACAGACAGTACCCGGCCGTGAACGCGATCGCGATGAGAATGAGATCGACGCGCGCGATTTTGCGGAGGGCGCCGCTGAACGCGCCGATAAGGGCGAGGCTGACGCAATCAAAAATCCAGCTTACGCGTCGCGGAAACAAATTGGTTTGCATCGTAGCGATTGCTGCGGCCAGGGCGTCGCGTGTGCCGCTGCCCCCGCTGGCCGCGCGCGCGAGCAGCACTTGGTTCGACAGATTGTCGCGTTCCGTCAGCGGTTTGCCTTGCTCGCGCTGTTGCGCCGCAAGCAACAGCTCATTGGACGTGCGTCGCCGCGCGAGATTTGCCGCGTTCGGGTTGATTACCACCGTGCCGTCGGACTCGATCGGGATCCTTCTGCCCTGCGGAAGCTGAATGGCATCGCCGATGTCAATCGTCACTTCTTCCTGGCTGACGTGCAGCCAGAGCAACACTGCTTCCAGCGCAAACGATGGGATCACTTCACCGCGGTATTGGAAAAGCAGCGGCACGTGAATGCCATCCGCCACTTCAACCGGCAGATTGATGAAGCCGAGCTTCGCGAGCACGCGCACGTCCTCGCTCGGCTGACGCGCGACTCCCGAAAACGCGGCGAGATTGCCGCGCTTGCCGGTGACATGCGAGAAACCGGCAACGTCTACGACAGGCGCGTCCGGCTCGGGCGTGGCCGTCAGCTCGGCGGCGAGCAGCAGCTCCGGCACGCGCATCGCTTGATCGACAAAGATTTCTTCCTGCTCGCGCGCTTGCTCGGGCCACTGCAGCACCGGTTCAAACGCCACCAGCGCCGGCTGAAAATCCAGCGCGGCTTGCAAAAATAGCGCTGCCTCCAGCGGCGAGTTTGCGGCGCCGCCGCTTTGCAAAAATCCTTCCCTGGACTGAGGCTCGGCCGCCTGCGTTTGAGAGTTGGGCGAGCCTATCTCCACAATAGTCAGCGGCGCCGGTTTATCAGGCAGGACAGAATTCTTGAGCAGCCATCGCAAAAACACTTCGTCGTATCGGCGCAACCGCGGTTGTTGCAGAAACACAAGCCCGAGCAGCACGAGCACGACTGCGAGCACCAGCGAGGATCGCTCCATCGGCAGAAGTGAAAAGTGGCCTGTGACGGGTGACAAGAGAAAACCCGTCACCTGATCTCGTTAGTTGTCACGGCCGCATCAGCGGCTCAATTCGAGCATGCGAAGAATCGGCAGCTCCGCGCGTCTGCGGAGCGGCTCGGATAACGTGATCTCCGGCTCCATGTGCAAGAGCGCATTGTAGGCTTTCTCCAGCGTGTTCATTTTCATGAACCGGCACTCGCCGCAGAAGCAATGCTCGGTCGGT
>DASTDG010000237.1:0-9698 GCA_035710475.1 Chthoniobacterales bacterium
AAGCAACTTGAGTTTATGTCCAATTCTTTCACGCGCGAGCTCGTACGCGATTTTTTGCTGGAGCGACATCGCCACGCGATGGCGCGCATTTTTTATTCTGGCGGAAATTTGGTCCGGTAGCGTCGCGGCGCGGGATCCCTCTTCGCGCGAGTATTTGAATACGCCGAGCCGATCAAACCGCGTCCGCTCGATAAACCCCAGGAGTGATTCAAAGTCCTCTTGCGTCTCGCCTGGGAAGCCGACAACAAAAGTCGTGCGCAGTGCCACGCCCGGAATTCCGATGCGTAATTTGGCAATTAGCTCCTCGACGTGTTGCCGCGACGTTTCCCGGCGCATCCGGCGGAGCATCGACTCGCTGATGTGTTGCAACGGAATGTCGATGTAACGCGCGACTTTTTTGCATTGCGCAATCGTGGCGATCAACTCGTCGCTCCAATGCGCTGGATGTGTGTAGAGCAGTCGCACCCAGAACTCGCCTTCAATATTCTCGATCTTGCGCAAGAGCACGGCCAGAGTCGGGCCGCGCGCGGAATCGACCGGCTGCCGCGGCCCGGCTTTCTCCGGCCACAAATCCATTCCGTAATAAGTCGTGTCCTGACTGATCAGGTTGACCTCGCGCACGCCTTCAGCGACAAGCCCACGGATTTCGGCGAGGACCGAGTCCATGGTACGGCTCCGATGTCTGCCACGCATTTGCGGGATGACACAAAAACTGCACGGGTGATTGCAGCCTTCGGCAATCTTTACATAGGCGGAGTGCGCCGGCGTGAGGCGAAACCGCGGCGTATCGTAATCGGGAATGTATCTGGGCCGCTGATTCGCGAAGGCAAGATCGACATCCTCGTCTGCAAGCACGCTCTCGACGATTGCACCAAGCTCCGTCACTTGATCCAATCCGACGAACGCGTCGATTTCCGGCATTTCGTTCCGCAGCTCGCGCGCGAATCGCTGCGACATACAACCGCTCACGATCAGTTTTTGATTGGCACGTTTCGTTAGGCCACGCTGCTGATGAGCCTCCAGGATCGCTGCGAGCGATTCCTCTTTTGCCGAGTCAATGAACGCGCAAGTGTTGACTACCAGCACGTCCGCTTCTTCCGCGCACGAGGTGATCTCCATCCCGCGCTCGAGCACGCTGCCCAGCATGATCTCGGCATCGACCAGATTTTTCGCGCAGCCGAGGCTGATCATGCCGACTCTGGTGCTCATCGTGAAAACCGCGAATCGCGCTATTCGACCGTGACGTCCTCGTCCTCTTCGGCCAGGACTTTGCCATTCTTTTTGATTTGAATGGCATCTCGATCCAGCACGCGCACGGCAATGTGTTGGCCGCGAAATTGGACAGTCCCATCAGACGGTGAGACCCAGCGCTCGAACGCCGGTTGCTCTGTCTCGTTATCGACCACCACTTTGAGGTAAGTTTTCTTCAGCGGCCGAATATCCACGCGATTCGCACCGGCCGCTTCGGTTGCTGGCGATGGGGCTGTGCCTGCGGCGGCTTTTTGCAAATCCTCAGCGCGCACTGGCTCAGCGCGGCGAACCTCCGGTTGTTTGGTAGCGGTGGGCGAAGCCGCGGCAACCGCTGTTGTGCTCGGCCGAGTCGGTGGCGCGAGCGCAGGCGCGGGCGTGTTTGCCACCGCGTTCGTGACTGGTGCCGCCGGTTGGGCGGGCGGAGGCACACCAATGAACTGCGGCGTAGCAGAAGCAACCGAAGCTGAAGGTGCCGCCGCTGCTTTGGCCGGCTCAGGCCCCGCCAGGCGCCGCAAGTTGACAACGAGTTTTCCGATCCAAAAGCCCACGACAATCACAACAATGCCAATGAGAAGCGGCGCGATTGATGGGCGTCTGGCCGGCGCGGGCGATGAGGAGGAGGCGCGCTCTGGCCGGCGCCGCGCGACCGTCGTCCGTACCGGTGCCGGCGGCGGATTTTCCTGCAAATAAGAGTAGCCATTCACTGTCACGTCGCCGGAGGTTTCGAACGCTTCGAGATACGGCGTCACGTCAACATCGAGAAACTTGCCGTAGATCTGCAGAAAGCCTTTCGCGTAGGCGAGGCTCGGGAACTGGGAAAAATCTTCCGCCTCGATCTCGGCCAGCCGGGAGGGCCGGATTTTCGTCATCCGTGCGGCTTCATCGAGTGTGAGCCCGCGCGCCAGCCGTGCTTCCTGAAACCGTTTACCGAGCCCTTCGATTGTCATCCTATTTGTGCCGGCACGCTAGACCGCGGCATCAAGATCGACGAGTATCTCGCGCGGCTTCGCGCCTTCGCCGGGACCTAGAATACCGCGCTGCTCCAGAATATCAACGATGCGCGCCGCGCGCGTGTAGCCGAGCCGCAAACGCCTTTGCAGCAGCGAAGTGGAAGCGCGCTTCTCTTGCCGAATAATCTCGAGGCATTTCTCAACTAATTCCTCGTCTTCGTTCGTGACGTCGTCACTACCAGTGGTCGCCGCTTCCAGCTTTTCGTGAATTGCGGCGTCGAATACCGGCGGGCTTTGCGCTGAAACGAACTCGACGATGCGCCTGATCTCATCGTCAGTTACGAGCACGCCTTGGGCGCGGATGAGGCGCGAAGCAGTCGGCGGCAGGTAGAGCATGTCGCCCTGACCTAACAAACGGTCGGCGCCGTTCTCATCCAGAATGACGCGACTGTCGATCTTACTCGCTACTTGAAATGCAATCCGGCTCGGGATGTTTGCTTTGATCACGCCGGTAATCACATCGGCGCGGGGTGTCTGCGTCGCAACAATAAGATGAATCCCGGCCGCCCGCGCCATTTGCGTGATTCGTGCTATTGCGCTCTCCACGTCCGCCGGCGCCGTTTGCATCAAATCCGCCAGCTCATCGATCACGACCACGATGTAGGGCAACTTGTCGGGGATTTCGTTTTCGTCTTTAGAGTGGAGCGAGCCTCCGGCTTGCTCTTTTTGTTCAGACGCAAGCGAGACGCTTGCGCTACCTTCATCTTTCTTTTTCGCCGGCCGCGCGTTAAAGCCAATGATGTTGCGGACGCCGACGCGGGCGAAAATTTTGTAGCGTTTCTCCATTTCATCGATCAAGCCGCGCAACACGAGCAGCACTTTTTTCGGGTCAGTGATGACTGGATAACGCAGGTGCGGCAGGTCGGCGTAAATCTGCAGCTCAACGACCTTCGGATCGATCATGATGAACTGCAGTTCTTCCGGCGTGAAGCGGAAGAGCATGCTGGCGACGAGTCCGTTAATGCAGACACTTTTGCCGCTGCCAGTTGTCCCGGCGACGAGCAGGTGCGGCATTTGCGCAAGATCGGCGATGATTGCTTTGCCATACACATCCTTGCCGAGCGCCAACGGAATTTTGGCGCGCACCCTGGCTTCTTCCCAATCGGCGGATTCGAGAATTTCGCGCAATGTCACGGTGACTTTACGCGTATTCGCAAGTTCGATGCCGACGGTGTCCTTGCCTGGAATGGGCGCGAGGATGTTGATTCGCTCGGCACGCGTCGCGCGCGCAAGGTCGCGTTCGAGGCTGACGATTTTGTCCACGCGGACGCCCTTGGCCGGGTAAACTTCGTAGCGCGTGATGGTGGGGCCTCTAGTGATGTCACCTGGCGCGACGACGATTCCAAATTGCGCGAGTGTGTCGATCAACGTCTGCTGAACGCGCTGCAACTCGGCTGGGTCGGTGCCACCGCGTCCTTCCGGATCATGTTCCTCAAGCAAGTCCAGCCCGGGCGGCACGTATCCCTTCGCCTCCCAGGTTCGACTCGTTAGGCCGGGAGTGATTGTCAACCTTTGCGGCATGACCCGCAGCTCGGCGAGCGTCGGTTTTCGCCGTGGCGCGACCGGCTCGTTCGGCAGCGCCATTGCGTCGACGACTTTCGGCGCCGGCCGATCTGCCAATTCCTGCGGCGAGCTGAATGGCGCCATCGGCTCCGGCACGGCCGCGCCCTTTTTCTTTAGCTCCCTTTCGATCTTGCGGCGTTGCTTCGCCAGCTCGCGCTGATTGATCGCCAGTTGTTCTCTCGCGTCAGCCTTCCGCAACTGCCGTTTCAGTCGCCACTCGTGCAGCTTACGGAGGCCGCGGCGCGTTCCGGCGACTGTTTGCCTCACCACGTGAATTGGACGCAAACCCGTCATGAGAATGAGGGTCGCGATGTACACTCCGGTAACCAGAAGGACCGAGCCGACGATGCCCGTTGAATTGAGCAGGATTCTTTTGCCAAGGAAAAAGCCGATCCAGCCACCCGGCCCGGGAATGTTGAACGCGTTCTTCCAACCGAGAAAATGCCGGGTTTGCAACTGCAGCAAACACGCGCCGGAGACGAGGAACAGAACAATCCAGGGCACGCGTTTCCTCACGCGCAAGCTCGGGTGAAACAGTTTGACCGAGCCAAACCCGAGCAGGATGGCCGCAATTAGATATGAGGCCGCGCCGACGACGAAATAACAGATGCTGGCCAGCACCGCGCCGAACCAGCCAATGAAATTCTGTGCCGGCCGGTTCGGCGGCGAGAGATAGCTCCACGGAATCCACGCCGGCAAATCCTTGGGCGTGTACGAGATCAACGCTAGGAAAAGCAAAGTGCCGAGGAAGAGCAGAACGAGAGCAAACACTTCGTTCCAAGCGCTGTTCTTGAGGGGACGTGCCACTTTCCGGCAAGATAGTAGTCTTGCGCCAGTAGCTTTCAAATAACTCCTGAGTTGTAGAGGCGCTTGTGGCAAGCGCCTATTTCCGCCGGTTTCAGCGTTTGACATAGACGCCGCTGCACTCTCGCGCTTTGGTCTTGCGCGGCGCGGAGTGACTATTACTGTCCTGCGCCTATGCGACTTGCTCCGCGCAATTGCGCCGCAGTTTCGGCGTGCGCTTTGCTCGTTCTGATTTGCGCGTGCGACAAGCATCACGTCGGCGAGATGCCGGAAGTGCAGCGCGAGGGCCTCCAGCCGCCCGCCGAATCTGCCGAACCCGCGGCTCCGCCGCATGAAGGATCGACATCTTCTTCCTCCTCACCGAAGCCGACGCCGGTGGATTTTTTTCGGGCGACTAAACCTCGTTAGGCAACGGCCAGTTCATGGCTAAACACAAATATTTGACCTCGCCGCCAAACATCACCGGGATGCCGCCGGGCGTGCCGTTCATTATCGGCAACGAAGCGGCAGAGCGCTTCAGCTACTACGGCATGAAGTCGATCCTGACCGTCTTCATGGCGCATTACATCCTCAACCAATCGGGCGCGCTCGCGCCGATGGCGCCGAACGAAGCTTACAAATACAGCCATTATTTTGTGACCGGCGTCTATTTCCTGCCCATCCTCGGCGCGATCATCGCCGACGGCTGGCTCGGCAAATACTGGACAATCCTTTCGCTCTCCATCGTCTACTGCTTCGGTCACCTCACGCTCGCGTTCATGGATTCAGCCTGGGCAATTGCCGTTGGGCAGCGAACGATGATTGCCATCGGCCTGGCGCTGATCTGTCTCGGCGCCGGCGGCATCAAGCCGTGCGTCTCCGCGAACGTCGGCGACCAGTTCGGCGAGTCGAACAAGCATTTACTCTCGAAGATGTTTGGCTGGTTCTATTTTTCGATTAACGCCGGGTCGTTCGTGTCGACACTGCTCTGTCCATGGTTGCTCGCCAATCCGCACTACGGCCCGCGCTGGGGCTTCGGCATTCCCGGCGTCGCCATGTTCATTGCGACACTCTTCTTCTGGGGCGGCCGCAAAAAAATGGTGCATGTCCCGCCGGCCGGCCTCGGCTATTTGCGCGAAACATTTAGCCGTCAGGGTCTCGCGACCATCGGCCGTATTGCAATGGTCTATGTGTTTATTCTCTTTTTCTGGGCGCTCTGGGGCATGAGCAATGGCATCGAATGGACCTTGCAGGCGGAGAAAATGAACCTGCACTGGTTAGGCATGGACCTGATCGCCGCGCAGGTGCAGACGGCCAATCCGATTCTGATTCTGCTCTTCATCCCGCTCGTTAATTACGTCATCTATCCGGCGATCGATCGCGTTTTCCCGCTCACACCCCTGCGCAAGATCGGCATCGGATTGTTTCTGACCGCGCTGAGCTTCGTCGTCATCGTTTGGATTCAGGGACAGATCGATGCCGGTCTCAGGCCGACCGTGAATTGGCAGTTCCTCGCTTATATTATTCTCACGTTGGGTGAAGCGATGGTCTCCATCACCGGTCTGGAATTCTCCTACACCCAGGCGCCGAATTCCATGAAGAGCTCCATCATGGCCCTGTGGCTGCTCACCGTTGCAGCGGGCGAATTTTTCGATGCGCGGTTTAACGCATGGGACCTGAATGCCGACGGCACGCGCAAGCTAACCGATTACCAATACTTCTCCTTCTTCACAATTCTGATGTTCGTTGCCTCGATTGTGTTCGTCTTTGTCGCACGCTATTACAAAGGCCGCACCTATCTGCAATCGCAGCAGCCCACACTCGATGAAATCGCGACCGAGCCGATCCTCTCCAGCGGCGCGCCGACTTAATCGCCTAACGAACGTGCCGCGCGGCGGAGAAGGTGAATAAGCTTAAAGCCATCTTCATCGGCGCGGACGGACTCCGTCACGGCTGGCGATTTCTTCTCTTCGCCGCCACGATTATTCTTCTCGTTCAATTTTTCGAAAAGCCGGCGATCGATTTCGCGGCCACGAAGCTTCATATCGATCCAAACGCATTCAGCGCGCCGGCCATTATCGTGAGCGACGGGATCGATCTGATTCTGATTCTGATCGTAATCGGTCTGGCCGCGTTATTCGAACGACGACGGATCGATAGCTACGGCCTGCCAGTCAACCAAGCATTCGGCGGCTTGTTTTGGAATGGAGTCCTTGCCGCGCTGGCGATGATCGCTTTTGTCGGCGCGGCCATACTCGTCACCGGCGGCATGCGCATTCAGGGTGTCGCATTGCGTGGCATCGACGTGGTGACAGCGCCGCTATTGTGGCTCGTCGCGATGCTGTTCGTCGGCCTCGCTGAGGAATACACCTTCCGCGGCTACGCCTTGCAATCCTTATGGCGCGGTGCCGGCTTTTGGCCGGCGGCGTTGATCACGACCGCGATTTTTGCCGGGGACCATCTCGAGAAGCCGCACGAAAACGCCATCGATATCGGAATGATTTTCGCACTTGGCCTGGTCATGTGTCTCAGCGTCCGCATCACCGGCTCGCTCTGGTGGGCGGTCGGCTGGCATGCCGCCTTCGATTTTGGGCAGCTTTTCATCATTGGCACGCCAAACGGCGGGCGCGTGCCGGTTGACCGACTCTTTGATGCGAGCTTTCCCGGACCGGCGTGGATTACCGGCGGCGAGCTTGGGACTGAAGCGAGCTATTTCATGATCCCTCCGACGATCGCGACTTTTATCTACGTTTTAATCTTTCTGCGCCGAGGAACGCCCCGTTCTTAGACAAGCGCTTGGCACAGCCGCCTCTACCACGCAGATTCTGCCATGCTGAATCTGGCGACATGGTTGCGGGAAAAAGACGAAAAATGGTTCCAGCCATTTTTCGCCAGGCACCCCGACATTCAGGTGCGCAACGCGCGCACGGGCGAGGTGAACATCGATGAAGCCGACGGTCTGCTTTTGAGCGGCGGCTCCGACGTTGCGCCGGAATTTCTCCGCCAGGCAGTTCCCGATCCGAGCCCAATCGAAGATGTCGATCTTGTGCGCGACCGCTGGGAATTCGACGTGATTCCTAAAACAATCGCGCGCGGTCTGCCGATCTTCGCCATCTGTCGCGGCATGCAGGTGCTCAACGTCGCGCTTGGCGGCACGCTCAAGCTAGATATTCCCGGTCATCGCGCGCCGGAGATGAAAGACAACGACGTGCAGCCGCTGCGAAACGATCGTGCCGCGTCGCACCGGTTCGAAAAGGTGAACAGCTCGCACCACCAAGCGCTCGATTTGTTAGGTGATGGCCTTGTCGTCGAAGCCTGGTGCGCAGCCGATCATATTATCGAGCAAGTCCGGCTGCGCGACTATCCGTTCACTCTCGGAGTGCAGTATCATCCCGAGCGCGGCAAGATTTACGACGCGCTCTTCGAGGATTTTTTCGCGCGGATGACAAACTCGTTGCAGCGCTGAAGAGATGAAGCGTTGAAGCGGCGTTGTTTCCGCTTTAACTCTTCAACGCTTTATCGCTTCATCGCTGCCGTGACCCCACAGAACGCCATCGCCATCGTCTACGACTACGACCAGACGCTGAGTCCCAGCTACATGCAGGACGAGGTCGTGTTTCCAGTGTTCGGGGTTGACGGCGCGAAGTTCTGGCAACGCTGCAGCGAACTTGTGCGCGAGCACGGCTACGACAACGAGCTCGCTTACATGAAAGTGTTGCTCGACACCCTCGCCATGGACCGACCGACCAACGCGCAGCTGCGTTCGTTAGGCAAGAAATTGAACTTCTACAAAGGCTTGCCCGAAATGTTCGAGCAATTCCAGAACGGCTTGCTCACGGCCGAGCACGTCGCGCACGGCATCATGGTCGAGCATTACATCATCTCGTCTGGGATGAAGGTGCTCATTGAAGGCAGCCGGCTCGCCCCTTACGTGCGCGCAATTTTTGGGTGCGAGTTCGCCGAGGACGAGGGAGGCCGGATCACGTTTCCGAAGCGCGTCATCAGTCACACGCAAAAGACACAGTTCCTTTTTCGGATCAACAAAGGCCTGCTCGACATGTCGCAGGATGTGAATGACCACATGGACCCCGATATTCGCCCGATCCCGTTCCCGAACATGATCTACATCGGCGACGGCCCGACCGATGTGCCCTGTTTCACGGTAATGAAGAAAAACGGCGGCCAAGCCATCGCCGTTTACAACCCCGACGATCCGCAGCGCGTCGGCTTCAAGAAATGTTACCAGCTCTCCGCGCACGCCGACCGCGTCAAACACATCGCGCCCGCCGATTACCAGCCGAACACACATCTCCGCATGTTGCTCGAGCAAATGGTGGCAGAAACCGCCGACCGCATCGTCGCCCAACGCAAGCAAGCCATCGAGACCGGCACAATTCGCGCGCCGAAACATTGAGTCAGTCGGGCACTGCGACAGCAGCTTTTGCTAACGGCAACATCTGCGAGATCACTGTTGAGCACGCACAGAAGCGAGTAGAAACATTCCACACGTCTCGAACAAGTCGCCGTTTAGCTCGGGTGATGTATGAGCCAAGGCGCCGTGCGCCGTCCTGCAATGGCAGGATTTTCTAACTGGTCGGATTAACCGGTCTACGTTTCCGGCGGGGAGACCATGATGCGAGCGAGGACGGCGCGTTGCGCGGCGATTAGTTCAGCGATGCCTTTGCGCGCCAGCACCAATAGCTCATCGAGTTGCGCCTGAGAAAACGTTGCTTCTTCACCTGAGCCCTGCACTTCGACGAAATCGCCGTCTTCAGTGGCAACGAGATTGAAGTCAACCGTGACGGCTTTGTCCTCTTCGTAGGTAAGATCGACAATCGGGTTGCCATCCAGCATTCCGGCGCTCACTGCAGCGATGAGTTTGCGGATCGGCGGAACTTCCACCTTCTTTTCTCGGGCGAGCTTGCGACAGGCAATTGCGACGGCAAGGCTCGCGCCAGTGATGGCCGCGGTGCGCGTCCCGCCGTCGGCTTGGAGGACGTCACAATCCACCCACATCGTGCGCGGGCCGAGTTTCTCAAGATCGACAACCGCGCGCAGCGATCGACCGATGAGACGCTGGATTTCCGCGCT
>DASTDG010000238.1:0-2458 GCA_035710475.1 Chthoniobacterales bacterium
TCCACGGCCGTCGGCGGGCGCGCCGGTGGAATATGTTGCAAGCGGAACTTGAATCGATCGCGCGTAAGATCCGCAACCAACGGCCACTCGTTAGTCGGGTCACAATTCCCGCGCACGAGCGTGATCGGCTGTCCAATCGCGCGCAGTTCATCAAGAATTGGTTCCGCACAAACATCCCCGAGATGCCAGATCTCATCGGCGCCTTTGGCAAGGTCAATAATCACCGGCGGCAACTTGTTATGCGTATCGGCGAGCACGAAGACGCGGAGCGCCTCACTCATGCGTCTCTCAGGAAAGCAGGAACGCATGAAAAGAACCATGGAATTCGGTTTCTGCTTGGCTGCGTTCTGGAGAGATATCTTCTTAACGTTTTTTGCCTCCTTTGTCTGAGTCGTTAGGTTGCGCCGTGTCATTCAACAACTTTGGACTCTCGCTCGAAGTCGTGCGCGGCACGCAGGCGATGGGTTTTACCGAGCCGACGCCCATCCAGTTGCGCGCCTTCCCCATCATTCTTGCCGGCAAAGACCTGATCGGCACCGCGCAAACGGGCACCGGCAAGACCGCCGCGTTCGCCTTGCCGATTCTAACTCTCCTCGCGCAGCACGGAAAATTCCGCTGTCTCGTGCTCGAGCCCACGCGCGAACTGGCGGCACAGGTCGAGACGGCATTTCGCGACTACGGCCGGTTCACCGACATTCGCGCGACCGTCATTCATGGCGGAGTCGGGTACGGCAAACAAAAAGATGATTTGAAACGCGGCATGGACGTCGTCATCGCGACGCCCGGTCGCCTGCTTGATCATCTCGAGCAGGGCACGCTGCACTTCCGCGACGTGAACATTCTCGTGCTCGATGAAGTCGATCGGATGCTGGACATGGGTTTCCTCCCCGACGTGCGGCGAATTGTCGAAAAAATCTCCACTGATCGACAAACGCTTTTGTTTTCGGCGACGCTGCCTCCGGAGATCGAACGCCTTGCCGCCTGGGTCTTGCGCGATCCTGAACTGGTCGAGATCGGCGTGCGCCGTTCTCCCGCGGAAACAGTTACGCACGCCGTTTACCCGGTCGCGGCGGAACAGAAATTCGACCTGCTCATCGCGCTGCTCGAGCGAACAAACTTCGACAGCGTCCTGATTTTTTGCCGCACAAAGCAAAACGCCGACCGGGTGGCCCACTCGTTGAAGGCGGCGCAGCATTCGGTCGCCGTCCTGCATTCCAATCGCACGCAGCGCGAACGCATTGAAGCATTGGAAGGTTTCAAGAGCGGCAAATACGAAGTGATGGTCGCGACTGATATTGCTTCGCGCGGACTCGATATCGCCGGCGTGAGTCACGTCATCAATTACGACGTGCCCGAGCATCCGGAGGATTACGTCCATCGCATCGGCCGCACCGGTCGCGCGCAAAACGTCGGCGACGCGTTCACACTCATGAACGGCGAAGAAGTCGGCGCGCTGCAGGCGATCGAACATTTCATCGGCCAAAAGATCCCGCGGTTGAAGCTAGAGAACTTTTCCTATCTCTACACCGCGCTGTTCGAACCCGAATCTGCCGCAGGCGGACGCCGTGCCATCGGCGGCGGCCGATCGCATCGCGGTTTCTCTTACGGAAGGAGGCGCAGGTAATCGGAAGTCAGGCGTCTCGCCTGCCGTTGTGGTGTAAGATCATCCGAGAGAGCCCCGAGCGGGCCGGGCGAGGCGCGTGCATTCGAAAAGCGAGTTTCTACGGCCGAATCCACTCGCCGCGAACTGGTGGAATCAAACGGCGACGCGGACGATAAACGGGTGTGTGCGCTCCAGGCAACAATTCCAGCGCAGCGAGTGTTTCAAGATCAAGTCGTCCCGTGACAGCGAGACGAACACGGGATTGATAAGCGCGCAGCGAAAACTCGAGCGCTGGGCCATAAACACCGTCAATGTCGCCGTGATAAAACCCCTGCCCTGCCAGTGCGCGTTCCGCCGCGATCACAATGTCGCGCTGCACATCGGGCGGGGCAGTTGCGTACGGCGTGTCCGCAAATAACTCGCCGCGCGGCGGCGGTCCGATCGGTGCATTCGGCGCGCCGGGCGGATACCCCGGCGGATAGAACTGGTCGCCGTGAATTGGTCCCGTGGCGGATCGATCTTGCGATGGCGCGCCGTAGGGCTGCGGCGGTGCAGGCGCGCTCGGCTCGGTTTCTTCTGTCGTTTGTTCGCGACGTTGCGGTGTGTTGGCCGGCGCGGCCGTCGCTGTCGTCACAGGCGGAGGCGATGATGTGGTCGGCACGCTGCGCAGCGATTTAACTGTTTCGTCATTCAGCTCGCCCGTTACTTGCAAACCATTGCGAATCTGATAACGGCGGATCGCCGCGGTCGTGTCGGCAGTTTTTTCGCCGCTGATCTCGCCATAGTAAAACCCCTGCTCCTTCAACGCCTGCTGCACTTCGGCAATTGTTTGGTCGGCGCGAACCAGGCCAGTGC
>DASTDG010000239.1:0-7272 GCA_035710475.1 Chthoniobacterales bacterium
GAGACATACTCCAAACCGTCTGGCATCATCCGTCCTTTTTCGTGCAATCGCTGGTAAATCGCGGGCGCGTCTTTGAATCGCTCGGTCACCATGTAAAGCATGAGGAGAAATTAAAAGGGTTACAAAAGTTACAACGTTAAAACGGATGACCCTGGTAACTTTTGTAACGTTGTATTGTAACTTTTAAGCTTCTTTGAGTTCTTCGTTCGTTTCGGCGAAAGCTTTGACGGCGAACTCGAGATCTTGGCGCGAATGCGCGGCCGAGACTTGGGTGCGCACGCGCGCGGTGCCATGCGGCACGACTGGATAGAAAAACCCGATGACGTAGATGCCTTTCTCCAGCATCCGCGCGGCGAACCGCTGTGACTTCGCGGCGTCGCCGATCATGATCGGCACGATCGGATGCGTGCCGGGTTTGATGGTTAGACCGCGTTCGGTCAGGGCAGCGCGGAAATATTTTGTGTTCTCTTCCAGCTTATCGCGCAGCTCGGTCGAGGCGCTGAGAATTTCGAGGGCTTTGAGCGTGGCGGCGACGATGTGTGGCGCGAGGCTGTTCGAGAAAAGATATGGCCGCGATCGTTGCCGCAGAAGATCGACAATCTCTTTGCGCCCGCTGGTGAACCCGCCACTGGCGCCGCCGAGCGCCTTACCGAGCGTGCCGGTGATGATATCGATCTTGCCCATGACGTTGCGATACTCGTGCGTGCCGCGGCCTCGTCGGCCAAGGAAACCGGTCGCGTGGGCGTCGTCGATCATTGTGAGCGCGTTGTTTTTGCCGGCCAGATCGACAATGTCGGCAAGGTTCGTGATCGTGCCGTCCATCGAAAAACAGCCGTCGGTCGCAATGAGGCGAAAACGCGCGCTGCTTGCTTCTTTCAGTTTCGCTTCGAGATCGGCCATGTCGTTGTGCTTGTAGCGAAAGCGCTGCGCTTTGCAGAGCCGGATGCCGTCGATGATCGAGGCATGATTAAGTTCATCGCTAATGACCGCGTCTTTATCGGTGAGTAGCGTTTCAAACAAACCGCCGTTCGCGTCGAAACATGACGGGTACAGGATCGTGTCTTCAGTGCCGAGAAACTCGGTCAGCGCGGCTTCGAGTTGCTTGTGAATGTCCTGGGTGCCGCAAATGAATCGCACACTGGCCATGCCGAACCCGTGCGTGTCGAGTGCTTCTTTCGCCGCGGCGATCAGCATCGGGTGATCGGCCAGCCCGAGATAATTGTTTGCGCACATGTTCAGCACCTCGCGGCCGTCGGCGACGCGGATGTGCGCGTCCTGTGGCGAAGTGATGACGCGCTCGGTTTTGAAAAGACCTTGCGATTTTATCTCCTCGAGTGTGGCTGAAACCTCCTGTTCGAATTGGGCGAGCATACGTGTGCAGAGATTACACGGATTTGCGCGCGTGAAGAGCCGAAACCGCGCAGGCGAAATAAATCTTGCGTGGGTGTGAATAATTGTTAATAACTCTCGCCCGAATCGCCTTGCCCGCCCCCCGCATCAGTTTCGTCGCCTTGTTAGGCGCCGCCGCGCTTTTGCTGAGCGCGTGCGGCACTGTTAGTAGAACACGCGCGCTGCCGCCGTACGAACCGCCACTGGCGAAGACCGATTTCCAGAATGTGCGCACGACCGCCTACACGCACACCGAATCGGATCATCGCGAGTTCGGCAATCGCAACGCGCTCGGCGGCGAATTGCATGCGGCGGGGCCGGCAATCCATCGAGCGGAGTATTTCCCCCGCGCTATGGCCGTCTCCGATACTGAAGATGTCGATGTTCGACGCGTCGCGAATTCGGGTACGGAGCTGCAGCCGTTTTCGTTAAGCGAGACCCGCACCACGCGAGTGACCGTGACGACACGCACGACCAAAACGAAACGCGGAGTGAAGCGCGCTCTTGCCATTTCTCGACCGCCGCGGATTGGGAGCGCCGCGGCGGATTGGTCGCGTTGGCCAGTCGGGACGACCTTTCGGCTATTGTCGACCGGCCAGATCTACCGAGTCGAGGATTACGGGTGGGCATTGTCCGGCCGGAACACGATCGATCTCTACATGGCGAATGCGCGCGACATGAACGCGTGGGGCGCGCGGGCGCAGCCCATTCAGATTTTGCAGTGGGGGAACGCCGACGAGAGTCTGCGGCTGCTTGAGCCGCATCAATCCTATCCGCACATCAAGCGCATGGTGCTCGAGCTCCGGGGCCGCGATGCCGAAGCGGCGGCATTGCAGTAAACAGCGCACCGTTGCGGTCCGCGTTAGCCGCGCCCAAGCAGGTGCTTGATTTGATCCAGCTCGCTGGCGAGTGACGGCTGGTCGTCTGGGGTTGCTGCGAGAATCTTGCGTGCGTGCGCGATGTCGCCGCGCTCGCGATAGGCCATCGCTTTCGCGCCGATGATGTTTCCCTTCTTCTCGTCGGGCACCAGCCCGAACGAGTAATCGAACGCGGCCTCGATCTCCTTTACATCGCAGCGAGCAAACGACACGTCCATGTTGAGGAGCTCGGATGAGATCGGCTTATCGCAGCGGAAGACCGTCGTGCCCGATGCTGGCACGTCGGCCGCGACCGAGAAATGATCCCGTAACCGATAAACGGCCAAATGGAGCCAAGGGGTATAGCAATGGGCGAAATCCTGATGGGCGACGTGGCCAATCCCGGGAAGCAGATCCGGGAAGAAGGCGCGCAAAATGGCGCTTGTGATTTCGGCGGTTTTCATTGCGTCGATGAGCAGAAATTCAATCGCCCCGTTTTGCCATTGCCCCTGCGTGAGGTCTTGCTCGTGCACGATGATGTAATCGCGCCAGCGCTCCGTTCGTTTCAAGAATTCGGGGAGAAAACTTTCGCCGTCGGCAAAGCGGCCTTCGATTCCTTTGCCTTGCGCCCACAACTCGAAACCTTTGCTCCACCTGAAAAGATCGTAGGCATGGATTTGTTGTTCTTTCCGGTAAGGATTGAGCGCCAATCCCTCAGCTAATGAGATCGTAGTGGCGCCGAGAAAACAGCCAAGATCGACAATCACTCCGCGGCCCTGGTACGTACGCGCTGCGTACGTGCGCAGCCAATCTTGTTCGTGCCAGGTTGTCATTCCGAAGGCGCGCTGCTTTTTCTTTTTCTTCGCCCGCAGCGCAAAGAACCGGCGCAGCCGCAGCAGATCGGACAACACGGGTGCTCAGCACGAGCTCCAGTCGAGCACGATTTTGCCGGAGTTACCGGATTTCATCAGCTCGATCGCTTCTTTAAATTGGGTGTAAGGGAAGCGATGGGTGATGACGGCCGAGATGTCGAGGCCGCTTTGGATGAGGGCGGTCATTTTGTACCAGGTTTCGTACATTTCGCGACCGTAAATTCCTTTGATGGTGAGTTGATTGAAGACTACCAGATTCCAATCGATCGCGGCGCTGCCGGGCATGATTCCGAGCAGTGCGACTTTGCCGCCGTGAAACATGTGCGGCAGAATGTCGTCGAAAGCTTTTGGGCTGCCGGACATTTCGAGCGCGACGTCGAAGCCTTCTTTCATGTCGAGCTTTTGCATCGCATCGGCGACTTTGTCGGTGCGAACGTCGACCCCGAAAACATTTGGGGCCATTTTGCGGGCGAGCTCGAGCCGGTATGGATTGACGTCGGTGATGACGACGTGACGCGCGCCGGCATGTTTACAAATCGGAATGGCCATGCAACCAATCGGACCCGCGCCGGTAATGAGCACGTCTTCGCCGACGAGATCGAACGAGAGCGCAGTATGAACGGCGTTGCCTAACGGATCGAAGCAGGAGAGGACATCGAGCGGGATCGACGGATCGGCGTGCCAGCAGTTTGACTGCGGTATCGCGACGAACTCGGCCCAGGCGCCGGGGCGATTGACGCCGACACCTTGCGTATTCGGGCAAAGGTGACGTCGACCGGCCAGACAATTGCGGCAGTGTCCGCAGGTGATGTGTCCTTCCCCGACGACGAGATCACCTTTGGCAAAGCCTTTCACGTGGCCGCCGACAAGATCGACAATCCCGACAAATTCGTGGCCGATCGTCATCGGCACTGGGATCGTTTTCTGCGCCCACGCGTCCCAGTTGTATATATGTACGTCCGTCCCGCAGATGGACGTTTTGAGGACGCGGATCAGGACATCGTCACCGCCGACCTCGGGAATCGGGACCTCTTCGAGCCACAAGCCCGGCTCGGCGCGACTCTTCACTACGGCCGGCATCGTTTCCTGCACGGCAGAATGTTATCCGCTGGTTGCGCAGATTCAGCAGAAAAGAATCCGAAGTCTAATCCGCGGAAATGGATTCGGCTGTCGCTCACCACGGCGTCTGTGTAATCTGTGGACAAACTTCTCTGGCGTCGGGAAGATCGACAATTGATGCGCGCTATCCTGGAGCAGGTCGAGCCGAAAATCGCCACATCCCGCTCGGTTTTTGTTTTGCGCTTCATCAGCACGGTCGTGCTGTGGTCGATCGCGCTGGTAATCGCGTTTTCCGGGTTCGAATTCGCCTTTTACGCGCTGATCTGCGTCTTTGGTTTGATCGCACTCTGGGAATTTTACGGCATGCTCGATCATCGCGGCCTGCCGAACTTCAAAGTCACGGCTCTGATCTGCGGCGCGGTCATGCTCGTGGGCAGTTTTTATTATTTCTCCAAGGTGGGTTCGGCGCAGTCCTACGACTTCGAGGTGGCGGTGCTGCTCTTTTTTCTGCTCACCGTGTTCGGGCGACAGATGTTTCAGCGGCTGCGGCACGACGAGCCGCTGCAAACTATGGCTTACACGCTCTTCGGGCTGCTCTATGTGCTGTGGCTTTTTAATTTCACGACGAAAATTCTTTACCTCACACCGCGTTCGAGCGCCGGCGCGGTGACCGGACAGTTTTACGTGTTGTATCTGATCGCGGTGACGAAGTTCAGTGACATGGGCGCGTATCTGACCGGCAGCGCGATCGGCCGCCACCAGATGGTGCCGCACATCAGCGCGAAGAAAACGTGGGAAGGCTTTTTCGGTGCGCTCGGGTTTGCGCTCTTTTGCAGCTTGATCTTGTTCAAACTCATGCCCGGTCACTTATCGATGCTCAATTGGACGCATGCGACCGTGCTCGGGTTGTTGCTTGGGTTTGCTGCCGTCATCGGTGATCTCGCCGAGTCCATTATCAAACGCAGCACCGGCGTGAAAGATTCAGGCAACTTTTTGCCCGGCATTGGCGGCGCGCTGGATTTGGTCGACAGTCTGCTTTTCACCGCGCCGCTGCTGTTTTTTTATCTGCGCTTGGTAATTCGCGTTCCGTAGACATCTGAGGATTCTGACAGAATTAACAAAATGAACAGAATAGAAAAGGCACCGGAAGCTTATGATTTGTGTGTCCAGATTATCGGTCTGGCAATGAAGGTGCATTCGACGCTGGGTCCCGGTTTTCTCGAGTCCGTCTATCAAAATGCGCTGATCTGGGAATTGCGGAAAAGCGGGCTGAAATCCGAAGCACAAAAGCCGATTAGTGTGCAGTATGATGGGCAAATTGTCGGCGCTTTCGCGGCCGATTTGCTCGTCAACGATTCAGTAATCGTTGAGATTAAAGCGATTCAGGCTCTAGCAAAAGCGCACGAGATTCAGCTTGTAAATTATTTGACGGCGACCGGACTGGAGGAACGCTTGCTCCTGAATTTCGGCGCTGAGCGACTGCAGTTTAAGAAAAAGTTCCGTTCGGCGAAGAGAGAGTCAGCTTCGTCCGAATCCGAAGCAATTTTGTAGATTCTGTGCATTCTGTCGAAAAGAAATGAAACGTAAACGGGTCGTCGTCCTAGGCGCGACCGGTTCGATTGGCGAGAGCACGCTGAAAGTCGCGCGGGACATTCCGGAGCGGATGGAGATTGTCGCTCTGGCCGCAAACACAAACGTGGAGAAGCTGGCGCGCGCCGCGAATGACGTCCGCCCAGAGGCTGTTTGTCTCGTCGACGAAAGCAAGATCGACATCCTGCAAAAGGAGCTTGAGTACAAACCGCGGATTTTCGCCGGAGAAGTCGGCTTGCGCGAGATCGCCTGCCTAACCGATGCCGAGATGGTGCTGGTCGCAATCGTCGGCACGGCCGGGTTGCGGCCGGCGTTAGCGGCGATTGAAGCGGGCAAAGATCTCGCCGTCGCCAGCAAGGAGATTCTCGTCATGGCGGGCGAGATCGTCATGCGCGAAGCCCGCGACAACAATGTGCATGTGTTGCCGGTCGATTCTGAGCACAACGCGATCTTTCAATGCCTTGACGGGAGATCGTCAGAGATTCGCCGGATCATCTTGACCGCGTCGGGAGGACCGTTTCGCGCCACGGCAGCAGAGGACTTTGTCGATCTTACGCCTGAGCAGGCGCTGAAACATCCGACCTGGAACATGGGCCTGAAGATCACGATCGATTCCGCGACCCTGTTCAACAAAGGCCTAGAGATGATCGAAGCGCACTGGCTCTTTGGCGTGGAGATGAAACAGGTCGAAGTGGTGATTCACCCGCAAAGCATTGTCCACTCCCTGGTCGAATTCGCTGACGGCTCGACACTCGCGCAGTTGAGCTACTCGGACATGTGTTTCCCAATTCAATACGCGATTACCTGGCCGGAGCGCGTACCGAACCGCTTGCCGCCACTGGATTTTTCGACCTTAGGCAAACTGGAATTCGAATTGCCGCGTTACGAAGATTTCCCGGCGCTAAATCTGGCGCGGCGCGCCGGAGAAACGGCCGGCACGCTGCCCGCGGTCATGAACGCGGCGAACGAAGTAGCCGTCGCGGCATTCCTTGATCGACGAATAGGCTTCCCGCACATCTGGCAGACAGTCGCAGCAGTCATGCAGGCGCACACGAGCGTTGCGCATCCCAATCTCGATACGATATTACAGGCTGATCAATGGGCGCGGGCGGAGGGGACGAGATTCGTTAACTCGTTGAAGCGTTAAATCGTCTAATCCGTCTGTCACTTCACGATTCAACGTTTCAACGGTCCACATGCTGCTTCACGTCGCGCGCATCATTTTCGTCATCTTTGAGGTGCTGGTTCTGTTCAACTTGCTCATCGTCGTGCACGAGCTTGGGCACTTCCTCGCGGCGCGCTGGCGCGGACTTTACATCGAGAAGTTCGGTATCTGGTTTGGTAAACCGCTCTGGAAGAAAACGATCAACGGTGTGCAATATTCGTTAGGCTCGCTCCCCTTCGGCGGCTTCGTGGCGTTGCCGCAGCTCGCGCCGATGGACATGATCGAGGGCAAAGCCGATGTCGATCGCACGAAGCTGGCGCGGATTTCGGCGCTCGACAAG
>DASTDG010000240.1:0-14269 GCA_035710475.1 Chthoniobacterales bacterium
GGCGTGTTGCCGATTTTCTCCAGCACATCGTCGCCTTTGATCAATTTGCCGAACGTTGTGTATTGATGGTCAAGCCGATGCACCGGCGCGAGACAGATGAAAAATTGTGACCCGGCCGAGTCCGGATCCGTCTCGCGCGCCATTGAAATAACGCCGCGGTCGTGCGGATGCTGGTTGAATTCGGCTTTGATTTTATAGCCGGGACCGCCCTCGCCATAGCTCCTTTCTTTCGCCGGATCCTTTGAGTTTGGGTCACCACCCTGGATCATGAAGCCTTTGACGATGCGGTGGAAAATCGTGCCATTGTAAAAGCTGGAGCGCGCGAGTTTCTTGAAATTCTCAATCGTGTTTGGCGCGGCGTCTTTCCAAAATTCAACCACCATGTCGCCTTCGCTGGTTTTGATTACCGCGACCTCATCAGATGTTTTCATCGCACCTTTACTTGCCTGTTTCTCTTCAGCTGCCACGAGCCGGGCGCTCAACAACACTGCAACTAAGATCGACAATTTCATGCTTCATCAGTGCCATGAAGCGAGGCGCGTGTCATGCCGCAACGCATGAGTGATACTCCTGCAAACTGCAAACGCGAAGTTTGCTTCTTTGCAGCGACCGAATGCCGTTGGCGCTGGCCTGCGCCGCGCGCACAGTCGTCATGATTGGAATTTTCGCGCCAAGCGCCGCGTTGCGGATTTCGATTTCGTGCTGGCGCGGAATCTTGCCGCTCGGCGTATTGATGATGAAGCTGATGTCGCCGTTTTTTATTTGGTCGAGCACGTTTGGGCGTCCCTCCTGAATTTTGAAGACTTTGGTCACACACAATTTGGCTCGGCTCAATGCGTCAGCCGTGCCGCTGGTGGCAATAATCCGGAATCCAAGCTCGACAAACTCGCGTGCCACGGGAATTACGGCGTGCTTGTCGCTATCTTTGACACTGATGAAGACGTTACCGCCCGTCGGCAACGGCGGTGGCGCCGCCATCTGCGATTTGGCATAGGCCAGACCAAGATCGACATCGACGCCCATAACTTCGCCGGTCGATTTCATCTCCGGGCCTAACGAAATGTCTTTGCCCTCATAACGGAGAAAAGGGAAAACCGCCTCTTTCACCGAAAAATGCTTCGGCACGACCTCTCTTGTGAATCCCAGTTCGCGCAGCGTTTTACCAGCCATCACCTTCGCCGCGAGCTTTGCCAGGGGAACGCCAATCGCCTTGCTCACGAATGGGATCGTGCGCGAGGCGCGCGGATTCACCTCGAGCACATAAACGTCTTCGCCCTTGACCGCGAACTGCACATTCATGAGCCCGCGCACGTTCAACTCATCCGCCATTGCTTTTGTGGCCGTTGAAAGTTCGTCCAGCACTTTAGCCGAAAGTGAGAAGGTCGGGATCACACACGCGCTGTCGCCGCTGTGAATCCCCGCCTGCTCGATGTGTTCCATGATCGCGCCAATCACCGTTACCTCGCCATCGCTGATGCAATCGACATCAACTTCGATCGCGTCTTCGAGAAACCGGTCGATCAAGATAGGTCGGAGGTTAGGCGTCTCGCCTGATCCGGCCGCGCGGCGTCTCGCTGGGCGGTCTCGCGGCTGATAAGCGGGAGGTTCATCAGCCGAGTCACGCGGGACGCCTGACTTCCGTTCACTCACTTCCAGCGCCGCTGCAACATATCGGCGTAAGTCGTTCTCATTATACACCAGCTCCATCCCGCGACCGCCCAGGACGAAACTCGGCCTAACGAGTACGGGATAGCCGATCTTTCTCGCGATTTCGACTGCTTGCTCGGTGCTCACCGCCGATCCACTCGGTGTCTGGCGTAGACCCAGCCGATCAAGCATCGCGGCAAACAGTTGTCGATCTTCCGCCGTCTCGATGCTCTGCGGCTGCGTGCCCAAGATCGGCACACCGGCGGCCTTCAGCCCGTTTGCAAGATTAAGTGGCGTTTGTCCGCCAAACTGCACGACCACACCCTCCGGCTTCTCCTGGTCGTAAATGTTGAGCACGTCCTCGAGCGTGAGCGGCTCGAAATAAAGCTTGTCGCTCGTATCGTAATCGGTCGAAACCGTTTCCGGATTCGAGTTCACCATGATCGTCTCGAAGCCGAGCTCGCGCAGCGCGAACGCCGCATGCACGCAGCAGTAATCGAACTCGATTCCCTGCCCAATGCGGTTCGGCCCGCCGCCGAGAATCATCACTTTGCGCTTGCCGCTTTCGCGCCGCTCGTTCTCGTCGCCGTAGGTCGAGTAGTAGTATGGAGTGTAGGCCTCAAACTCGGCCGCGCAGGTATCGACGAGGCGATAGGTCGGAACGACATCGTTAATCTTGCGCGTGCGCCGAACCTCTTGGTCCGTTAGGCCAAACGCAATCGCCAATTGTCGGTCCGAAAATCCGAGCTTCTTCGCGTGAAGGAACATACGCCTCTGGCCTGTGCGCCCAGCGGAGATTCTCTCCGCTGTTTCGGATTCCGAGAGTTGTAAATCCGCTGTGCGCCGAGCGGACATGTTGTCCGCTCTCTTCGCCCATTCAGCGGGTTGTAAACCCGCTGGGCGCACAGACTGGAAGTCTATGTTCCGAAGGTGGGCGTGCTCGCGCTGAAGTTTCTCGTCGTTGCATAATACCAATTCGTCTGGACTCAGCCCTGCCTTTTCGGGGTTGCGCGCAATGTACTCGCGGCATCGGACCAGCGATTCCCACTCGCGCACAATGCGATCGAAACTCTCCTGCATCCACACATGGCCCGAGCGGCCGCGCGCTCTATTGATCTGGCGCGCAGTGAAGGTTTTCCACGACCGCACAATGTCCTGGAGCGCGTGTCCGGCGGCAGGTTGGACCAACACGTGCACGTGGTTGGGCATGACTACAAACGCATCAAGCTCGTAGCGCTGCCCATTGAAATAACGCAAGCTGTCGGCCACGATCTGCGCGATTTTTCGGTCGCGCAAAACACAGCTGCCATGGCCCTGATCGAGCCAGTCCTCGCGTGTTTGTAAAAATCGCTTCCGATATTCGGCCGCGGTCGCCGCATCCCACGGCTCAGGGTGAAAGTGTCGCCACGTTTCCAACTCCTGCCGCCATTTCGCGGCCAACTCTGCCGGCACGGCATCGGCCAAGCGAAATGTGACGAAATAAGTAGCGCCGTCCTGCTCCCAATGCGGAAGGTTTCGCCGCGTGCGCTGAATAGCGGCGCGTTCATCAAATGGCCGGAACATAGGCCTGTGGCCTGTGCGCCCAGCGGAGATTCTCTCGGCTGTGCTCCCGGATTCAGCGGGTTGCAAACCCGCTGGGCACACAGACTGGAAGTCTATGTTCCGAAGTTTGTGCGCTTCAGCGACAAGCTCGGCGATATTTCGCAAGAACCACTTGTCGATCTTCGTTAGCTCGAAGACTTCATCGATCGAGACGCCTTTCTGGAATGCTTGCGCGATATAGAAGATTCGTTCGGCGTTCGGAATCGCGAGCTTCAATCGGAGTGTTTCAAAATCAACATCTTTATCGCGACCGTCGCCTAGCAAGCCAAAGCGTTTGATCTCGAGCGAGCGCAGCGCTTTTTGCAGCGCTTCCTTGAACGTCCGACCGATCGCCATAGCTTCGCCGACCGATTTCATCTGCGTCGTCAACGTGGCGTCGGCCTGAGGAAATTTTTCGAAGGTGAAGCGCGGCACTTTGACGACGCAGTAATCGATCGTCGGCTCAAAACACGCCGGTGTTTCGCGCGTGATGTCGTTCTTGATTTCGTCAAGCGTGTAGCCGACGGCGAGCTTGGCCGCGATCTTTGCAATCGGGAAACCAGTTGCCTTCGAAGCGAGCGCGCTCGACCGCGAGACGCGCGGATTCATTTCGATCACGACCATTCGGCCGTTGTCCGGATGCACGGCAAACTGGATGTTCGATCCGCCGGTCTCGACGCCGATCTCACGAATGACCGCGAAGGCGGCGTCGCGCATCATCTGATATTCTTTATCCGTGAGCGTTTGCACCGGGGCGACGGTGATGGAGTCGCCGGTGTGCACCCCCATGGGATCGAAATTCTCGATCGAGCAGACGACCACGCAGTTGTCCATCCGGTCGCGCATCACTTCCATCTCGAATTCTTTCCAGCCGACTAACGATTCTTCGATGAGCACTTCGTTGACGGGCGAGAGCGCGAGGCCGCGCGAGGCGATCTCCTCCAGCTCGTCCCGGTTGTAGGCGATGCCGCCGCCGCTGCCGCCGAGCGTGAACGCCGGCCGGATGATCAACGGAAATGTGCCGATCTCTTCCGCCACGCGCTGCGCGTCCGCCGAGGAATGCGCCACGCCCGAGTGCGGCACGTCCAGACCGATGCGCAACATCGCTTCCTTGAATAATTGTCGATCTTCGCCCTTCGCGATCGCCTGCGCGTTCGCACCGATCAGTTTCACGCCGTGTCGTGCGAGCGCGCCGTTGCGATATAAAGCCATGGCGGCATTGAGCGCCGTCTGACCGCCCATTGTCGGCAACAAGGCGTCCGGCCGTTCGCGTTCGATGATCGCCTCGATCACCTCGGGCGTGATCGGCTCTATATAAGTACGATCGGCGAATTCCGGATCGGTCATGATGGTGGCGGGGTTCGAGTTGACCAGCACGACCTTGTAGCCTTCCTCCCGCAGTGCCTTGCACGCTTGCACGCCGGAATAATCAAACTCGCAACCCTGCCCGATGACGATGGGCCCGGAGCCGATGAGGAGAATCTTCTTTAGCTCGTTATTTCGCGGCATCTGCGCAGCGCGGAGAATAACGCAACCGCGTCCAAATTGCAGGCCGTAATCTCGTCCAGCTAACGGAGAATAGATTTGGCCGTGTAAATCACCCCGCCTTTAATGACGCTGTCGATGTCCGACGCATGCGCGATGTCCGTGAGCGGATTCGAATTGAGGATCAGAAGGTCAGCAAAATAGCCATTGTCGATTCTGCCAAGATGCGCCCCCGTTTCACCGCCGAAAAGTTTGGCCGCGTTAAGCGTGGTGCATTGCAGGATTTGCATATTCGTTAGGCCGGCTTCCTTCATCAGCTGCAACTCGCGAAACAGTGCTGGCCCGTGGATTGTTCCGATGTTCCCGGCGTCAGTGCCCGCGGCGATTGTCACGCCAGCGTCTTCGAGCTTCTTCAAATTCGGCAGGGCGATTTCGTAAATTTTCTTGATCCGGTCGAGCGCCGCCGCCGGCTCGGACAATGCCGTCTTGATGCGGTCCGGCAATTTGTCTGGCGGGATTTTTGTCGCATCCAGCGTCGCGATCACTTCCGGATTACCCCAAGCCTTTTCTTCCGGCGTCAGATTCAATTTGTTCGCGAAGGTGCGGCCGTAGCGCTCGAATACCACGAGCGTCGGACATAAGATTGTATGTCGATCTTTCAACAATCGGACGAATGCGTCGTCGACCGGTTTATCGATCACACTGTGGACGAGCACGTCGGCGCCTTCCTCAACGGCGGCGCGCGCCGTTTCCAGTTCAGTCGCATGGACCGCTACACGGATTTTATGGACGTGGCTTTCTTCAATCGTCGCCCGCACGATCGGGCGAAAGCTTTCGACCGGATGGTCTTGGTCGACGATGTACCAAATCTTCACGAGGTCTGGCTTTTGCTCAGCAAGTTTGCGCACGAACGCGCGCGCCTGCTCGGGATTGTCAATCTTGACAATCGGTGGATCGCCCAGATCGAGCTGCGGCCGCGACACGCTGGAGATCAACGGCCCGGCGACTACGACGCGCGGCGCCTTCGCTGTTGCGTTCGCGCGCTTTCGCACTTCGAAATTCCAAAACGGCCCGCCGACATCGACCACGCTCGTGATGCCGCTGCGCAGATAACGCACGAACGTGTCGTCAAGATGCGACTTAATCCACGCGACCTCGTCTTTGTACGGACGGATGCTGTTTAGATCGACAACGTCCGGGCGCGTGAATAAATCGCCGGATTGAAAGAAGTGGACGTGGGTGTCGATGTAGCCGGGCAGAATGAATTTGCCCGTGCAATCGATTGACTGAGCGCCGCTTGAGATCGTCGCTTTCTTGCGCGTGGTGACGCCTTCGATTCTGTCGCCATTGATCGAAACGACCGCGTTCTCGACGATGTTACTGTCCGCCGGGTTAATGACTGTGCCGCCGATAAGCAATGTCCGTTCGGCGAAGGCACTCGCCCCGAGTACGAGCGAAACCGCGAGGAGGGCGATCAGTTTCACGTTGGAATACTCGACACGCGACGTTTGCCCTCCACCAAAATCGCAGCCTCGCGCTCGATCTCAGCGCGATCGAGATGGCGCGGGTGCAGATAAAATTCGTCGAGGACAATTTGAACCAGTGCGGCCGCAGGCACGGCGAGCATTGCGCCGAGGATTCCAAACAGAGTGCCCATCGCCAGGGTGAAGAACAAAATGTTGACCGGGTGCAGGCGCATTTCTTTGCCGAGCACGACCGGCACAAGCAAGTTGACCTCCACCTGGTAGACGAAGAGTACGATCGCAAGCGCGAGCCAGAACTTCGTGGCGCCCATACTGAGCGCGACAAAGAGAATTGGGAACGCAACGAGAAACGCGCCAATGTTAGGAAGAAACTCGCCGAGAAACGACATCACGCCGAAAACGAGCGCCGGTTGCACACCGATGAGCCACATGCCCGTACCGATGGAGAAACCGGTGACGACGCCGTTAATCGCCACGCCCCGGACCCAGGCCGTCATCTGCCGCGCAAGCCGTGCCAGGGTACGGTGGGCTTGCGTCCGGTACCGGTCCGGCGCGAGCGCGAGATACGCAGCGACGAGTGGCTGTGGATTGCCCAGCACAAAAATGAGCAGCAGTAGGGCTAACACGATGGTGAACAGGCCGCCGACAAACCCAATGGTCGATCTTAAGAGCAGGTTCGCCACGGCACCGGCCTGGGCGCCGATTTTGCCCGCGATCTCATCGGTCTGCGGCAATGTCGCCGCAACTGCGGGGTAGCGGCGCGCAAGCGTTTCGAAGTGACTGCGCACGCCGTGCCATAGGTCAGGGGCGCGACGGATGAGTCCCTCGACCTGAGCGGTAAGCGGCGGAATGGCAACGATGGTCAGCGTTCCCGCAAGCGCAACGAGCGTGAGCAGAATCAATGCAACGCCGAGGCCTCGCGGAACACGATGGCGCTGCAGCCAAACGACGATCGGATTCAGCACCATCGCGATAAGAAAAACAATCGCGAAGAGCAGCAGAATTGTGCGCAGCGAACGCACAATGAACCAGCCGATGACGAGCAAAAGGACGAGACCAACAACGCGGCGTGCCGCGCGGTAGGTGAGCGGGATCTCGTCGCGCTCCGGTGTGCTCATCGATTGCTTTTGCGCTAGAGGCTAATACATCGCTGCTGGCGCGTGAATTACTTTCGGCTACTTCGCTCTGCGGCAATCGCAGAGCGAGAAGGATGCAGCCACGTTCCGTGAACTGTGCGAACCACAGTGAATGCAACGCCAGCCCCTTTTCATTTATATCAACGACCACGTCGCCGGGTCGGTGGCGGCGCTCGAACTGATCGAGCACTTGATCAGCTCTTATGACGGTCAGCCGCTCGAATCATTCTTTGTCGATCTTGAGCGTGAAATTAAATCGGATCAGGTGGTGTTGAAGCAGCTCCTCGCCGTAGCGGAGCAAAAGCCGAGCTTTTTCCGTAACGTGGCTGGTTGGATTAGTGAGAAATTCGCCCGCTCGAAGGTAAAATTTGCCGGCCAACGGATGGGCGGGCTTGGTCTCCTCCAAGCATTGGAAATCCTCGCGCTCGGAATCCGCGGCAAGCAACTGCTCTGGCGTGCTCTGGCTGTTTCAGACTGGTTAGCTTTGCAAAATGTCGATCTTGCACATCTGGAACAACGAGCGATGGAGCAAGGGGAACGCGTGGAGGAAAAACGGCTCGTCGCGGCGCGCGAAGCGTTCACGGTTCGATGATGCGCTGAAGCAGCGATGTTATGTCTCGAACCGGACGGCCTGTAGTTCGGCGAACACTCTCCCGATAAATATCTGCGCTTCGACCCGCAGCAGGATGCGGTTCTGGTCGTCGGAAATCCATGCGGTCGCACGACGGAATTTCCGATGCGGCTCCAGCTCGAGGTTTTTACCAAGGCGATGAAGCTGCAAATCCGCTTTGATCGCGTTGTAAGTGCCGGCACGCACGGAGACTTTTTCGCGGCCGACTACCGTGATTGTGGCCAGGTAAGCCGACGTCGCCGGATACACGACCACGCGATAAACACTGCGGTCGCGCAGCGGCTGGCTCCGCAAAAACAGGAGCGCGGAGTGGAGGTCAAACAGATTCGCGAATTTAAACTCGCGCGCTTTGCTCTCGGCGGCCGCGGCGATTTTGGTTTCCGTGCGTGTGCCGCGCACACCATCGCCGCCGAAGTTCAGATGAGTCACAACCGTTTTGCGTCGGTAGTCTTCCGTCTGATTGACTTCCATCGGCCGCAGTGTTTCTGCGTCGGCAACGGCATGAGCTCTCACATCGAGTTTCCAAAGAGCGCGCGCCAAACCAACTGTCCGGCCGGCGGCTTCGAGTTGAAAACGTGCTGAGGACGGCTGGGTGAAATGCACGTCCGCGCTCGCCGCAGTGATGCCGGCCCAACCAAAAACATATTTTGCGCGCAGCGGACGCAGGTTGGGATAATCGCCGCGCTGTGTTGTTAGCGTGGACTGCCAGGATGCAGACGCGCCAAGCGCCGGTGAGGCGATCAGGAGTAGCGGAATGAGCCACGCGAAGCGAACATAATGGCAGCCACTCGCGCAGAGCCTGTTGCGTGCAGCTTTCACCGGTACGGAAAAAACGCACGCGAGCCTTTGCCCGCGTGCGTTCGAAAAATGTCGATGTTGTTAAGGCTTAGTGGCCTTCTTTGGACTTGGCGATGACGCCGTCGCCGGCCCCTCCACCGAGGTTGTGGTGGCGCGACCGGGCTTATTCAACTCGGCGATAACATCGCTGGTGAAATCGCTGTTCTCGCGCGCATACATCAGCACCGGCACGCCGTTCAGGCTCATCCCGGACCTGTCGAAGACGAGGTCCATGTTGTTCGCCTTGACTTTGTCCATCACCACATCGGTGATCTCCTTGACGATGCCTTCGCGCATCCGCATGGCCTGTTCTTGTAATTGCCGCTCGCGCGTTTGCCGGAACTCGGTGATCTCGCGCTCCATGTTTTTAATGTTCGCGATCTTGTCATCGCGCTCCTTCGCTTTTTGCGATTTGGCATCAGCACTCAAGGCGGGAGCATCCAGCTGCTTGTTCAGGTTGTTGATTTCATCGAGTGCTTTTTTGTAGCCGTCGGCGCGGTCGTCGTATTCCTTTTTCGCCGCATTTTTTGCGTCGTTAATTTTCGCCTCCGCCTCTTTGGTCTTGCTATATTCTTTGAACGCGCGCTGCATGTCGATAGTACCGATTTTCAGCCCGCCCTGCGCCAAGGCCGCCAGCGGCGAGGCCACAGCGGCGGCGATCGCCAATGAGAGAAGTTTTTTCATAAGACAGGGATGGGGTAGGTTGGTTGGAAACGCGTTAGACTGCAAGGCCTGACATTCGTTCAAAATTGATAGCCAACACTGAAGTTGAACTGGCCTCCATAGTTGTTACCGGCGCGTTGAATGGGAATGCCGTAGTCGAGTCGCAGCGGCCCAATCGGCAGGTCAAGCCGAATACCGACACCGATATCTGACGCCAGATTGTTGTATTCAAGCGGCGGCCTGGCTGGGTCCCTGCGCGGTTTCGTCTGCGTCCCGACTGAGAAATCGTAGGCGTCAGGATTATCGAACCCGGTGTCATAGAAAATTGCACCGCGTGCTTTTTCGACAATGGGAAACGTGTATTCCACTGTCGCCCGCGCAAGGGTCTTGCCGCCGAGTGGTTCGTCATTCACATCCTTCGGCCCGACGTCGCGGAACTGAAAGCCGCGCAAATTGTTTGCGCCGCCGAGAAAGAGTCGATCGAAAATCGGCACCCGATCACCGCTGCCCCAAGTGTTGACTGTCGCGGCCTCGACATTAAAAAGCAGGATGTTGTCCCACCACAAATGAAAGTATTGCGAGGCCTCCACGTCCCAGCCGTAGATTTGGACGTCGCCGCCGAGAAAACCGCCGGCCACATAAGGCGTGACCGCGATGCGCTGACCGCTTCGCGTCAGGAAGGGATTGTCGCGCCGGTCCCAAACCAGTCCGGCGAGCACTTCGCTCTTGACGGTCGAGCCTTTTTCCAGCTCGAGCGCAGCGGAAGCCAGCGGGTCGACATTGTAAATATCGAAATCTTCCAGCCGATACGCCAGCGACGAGTAGATGAAAGGGTTCAACGGCTTGCGGAGCTCGACCATGAAACCGTAGTCACGCTGGTCGTAGTACGAACTGAGATAATTCGATTCGTTGAAAAACGCCTGCCCAGTGAGCGAGAGCGGCTGGTCAAATAGCCACGGCTCGGTGAAACTGATCAATGCATCCTTGCGCTCGGTTCCAACCTGCACTCGAATTCTGAATTTCTGACCCGCCCCGGTTAAAACCGGCCAGTTCGTCACATCGAAATTGCCCTGTGTCAATTCGACAAAGCCGACCAGCTTGTCGATCGAACTGAAGCCACCGCCAAAGCTGAGGGAGCCGGTGCGTTTCTCCTGCACTTCGATGGTCAAATCCTTGCGCCCGGGCACGCCCGTGTCCTCGGGATAGGTTTCAACCTTGGAAAAATAGCCGAGATTCTCGAGGCGCTTCTTGCTGGTTTCAACGCGCACCGTGTTGAAGATGTCACCGGGGGTCACCAGCACTTCGCGGCGGATTACCTTGTCCTTGGTGCGTGTGTTCCCGACGACATTAATGCGCTGGATAAAGGAGCGCGCGCCCTCCTCGATCTGATAGTGCAGATCGATCACCCCGGGCCCGCCGGGCGTCCCCTGCGGCGTAATCACAAGATCGACATAGCCGCCGCTGCCGTAAGCGTCAGCCATGGCTTTGGCGTCGTCATGCAATGCTTTCGGCGAATAGACGCTGCCTTCTTTCATCTTGAGCAGCGCGCGAATCTTCTCTTCCGTCGTCACCTTTTCGCCGCTGATGGAAATTTTACCGACGTGATATTGCGTGCCTTCATTCACCACGATTGTGATCGTCATGCGGCCGTCGGCGCGCTGCCTCCGCACGTCTTTCAGCTCGACATCGATGTAGCCGTGGTTCTGATAAAACTCGCGGACGCTATCCAAGTCCTGCTGGAATTGCGCCTCGTCCAAGCGGCCAGATTTATCGAGATAATAAAACAGCGTCTTGCCGCGGGTCTTCAACTGCTTGCGCAGTGTCCGGTCGCTGAAGTGCTGGTTACCTTCAAAATTGATCCGGCTGACCGCGCCTTTCACTCCCTCGTTAATCGTGTAGACCACGCGCGCGGTCCCGCGCTTTTCCTCGATTGGCTCGACCCGGAACTGCACATCGGCTTCGTTGAATCCTTTAGCCCGGTAGATGTCGATGATGTCCTCCCGGCCTTTCTCCAGATCTTCTTCCTTCACCATCGAGTTGATCTTGACCGGGATGGCTTTGCGGATGCGTCTCGGCTTCACCGCCTGCGCCCCGTCAATCACGATCTCACGCACGACTGAGCGCGTCTGCACCGCTACAATCACCTTCACGCCATCGGCCTGCGGTTGCGCAAAAATGCGCACATTTAAAACCGCGCCGGTCTTGTAGAGATTTTTAATGTCCTCGTTGACCACCTCCTCGGAGTACGGCCGACCTATTCGCGTCCGGATTTGCGCCAGAATTCGCTCTTTGCTGATGGTCGCCGGCCCGCTGTATTGCACGTCGATCGAGCGGATAATCGGCGGGGTCTCCGCAACCGGGTTTTGCGTCCGCGCCGAAGTGGCAAACAACACGAAGGCAATCGCGACGGAAAATGAAAACGCCGGGGAGCGGAGCGGTCGGCGAATCAATCTCATCGGTTAAACAAGACAGTCCCGCGCCGAGTCCTGACGCGGGACACGCGCCTATTAGAGAATAAGCGAAGAGTCGTCAAGGCGGGATTTGTGAAGGAAGGCGCGCCGGCGGCCTGTTGATAGACAGCGGCCCGAGACTTTTAGTTCAAAAGCTCGTACCAGTTATTCCGCCGCCGCGGTTCGTAGCCGGCGTCCCGAATAAGCGATTCGATCTGTTGCGCGTTGAGGCGAAATGTCGTGCCCGCACTGCTCACCACGTTCTCTTCCATCATCACTGACCCGAAATCGTTCGCGCCATATTTTAGCGCGACCTGCCCGATGCCCGGCCCCTGCGTCACCCACGAGCTCTGGATGTTCTCGATATTGTCCAGGAAGATTCGCGAGAGCGCCTGAGTGCGCAGGTATTCGGCCACACCCGTTGCATTGTCGATCTTCAAGGCCGTGTGCTGCGGTTGAAACGTCCAGCAGATGAACGCGGTGAATCCAGCGCTTTTTTCCTGCTGATCGCGAATGCGCTGCAAATGCTCGATTCGGTCTTCAATCGTCTCGACATGCCCGAACATCATCGTCGCACTCGATTTCAATCCGAGCTCGTGCGCGACCTGCATCACTTCCAGCCAGCCACGACTGTCGATTTTCAGCGGCGAAATTTTTCTGCGAACACGATCGACCAAAATTTCGCCGCCGCCTCCGGGAATCGAACCGAGGCCCGCATTTTTGAATTCCGCAATCACTTCGCGCAACGGCATCCGGAACGTCTCCGCAAAATGCTGAAACTCCGGCGGACTGAATCCGTGGATGTTGATGTGCGGATATTTTTCGCGGATGTGCCGCAGGAGATCGACATACCACTGGAACGGCAGCTTTGGGTGATGCCCGCCCTGCATTAGAATCTGGACCCCGCCAGCCGCCGTGAGTTCGTCGAGTTTGCGGTCGATCTCCTCAAACGACAGCACGTAGTGATCGGCATCCTTTTCCGTGCGATAAAACGCGCAGAACTTGCAGTACACATTACAGACGTTCGTGTAATTGATGTTGCGATCGACGATGTAAGTTACGATGGCATTGCCGCGGCCGTTGTACGATCGACATTTCGCCTGCCGCCGCCGCTCGTCTGCGAGCGCGCCGAGCTCCTCCAGGGGCAATCCATAAAGTTCCAGTGCGTCGTCAGACGAAATCCGTTCGCCCGCGAGGACTTTTTCCGTCAGCGCCTCTCGGTTAATCGCAACCATCTCGGTCCGAGCCTAAATGATCGTGGCTCTTTTCGCACGCATGTTCACACGCGAATTTGTAGGACAAGCGCACCGGTTGCCGCTTTTTAATTGGCAGGCGGACCGCCTGCCCTGCAACGTTGTCACGTGCCAAAATCCGTGGCAATCGTCGGTGCCGGCGTTTCCGGACTGACCTGCGGCGTGCTTTTTGCGGAGCGCCGATATCGCACCGCGATTTTCGCCGAGCAGAGTGGGCAGGAAACGACATCCGGCGCTGCGGCCGCGCTTTGGTTCCCTTACGATTGCGAGCCGCGCACCAAAGTCGTCGCGTGGGCGCTCACAACCTACCGAGTACTTGTCGGTCTTGCTTCCGATCCGCGCTCCGGTGTTTCCATGCTGCAATTGCGCCAATATTCGCGCACCGGCGCTCTGGCTATTCCCGAGTGGGCGCATTCGTTAGGCGCGCATTGCCTATCTCTCATTCCGAGCGCTCGCCGCGCCGTAGCGCAGCGAAGGCGGGAAGTCGAGGAATCTCTCACTTTTGCTTCCATCTTTAAAAGCGGTTTCGCCATGAAGGTCCCGCTAATGGACACGACAATTTACCTCGATTACCTCACGAACCGGTTTCGCGCGCGCGGGGGCGAGATCCACGCCGGTGTACGTTTCGACGGGCTCGATGCCATCGACCCTGACTTCGACATCGTAATCAATTGTGCCGGCATTGGTGCGCGCGAACTCTTGCACGATGTCGATCTTGAGCCGCATCGCGGGCAAGTCGCGGTCGTCCCGAAGATCAATAATCTCTCCTGCGCGGTTGTCTGCGACGAAGAGCCACTCATGTACGCGATTCCGCGCACAAACGATTGTCTCTTCGGGGGTACGAACGAGCTCAGCGACAATCTCGCCATCGACCGCGACACGACCTCGCGCATCGTTAACGAATGCGTCCGGACTCTGAAAATCGACAAGCCGCGAGTATTAGCCGAGCGCGTCGGTCTCCGCCCGTATCGCAACTCAGGCGTCCGCCTTGAACGCGATAAACTGCGCGACGGCCGCACCATCATCCACAACTATGGCCATGGCGGGTCTGGCTTCACCCTTTCCTGGGGCTGCGCTGAAGAAGTCTTTAAGATCGCGGATC
>DASTDG010000241.1:0-3245 GCA_035710475.1 Chthoniobacterales bacterium
CGGCAACGACATCGTCGCCGACGATGCCGATACGCTTGCCGCGCACAGCGGCGACAAGTGGTTCGCCGCCGAGACGCCGGAAGTGGTCGTCTTCGCAAGATCGACAAGGCAGGTAGTCGAGCTGTTGAAATTCGCTTCGCGCGAGAGAATTCCGGTGACCGCGCGCGGAGGCGGTTTCGGGTACGTTGGCGGCTGCGTGCCGGCGCAAAGGGGAATTGCGCTTTCACTCGCGCCCATGAACCGCATCAAGGAAGTCAGTTTCAGCGATGCGATCGCAGTCGTCGAGCCGGGTGTAATGACTGCTGATCTGAAGGCGGCGGTGCGCGCGCAGAAACTATTTTATCCGCCGGATCCGGCGAGCATGAAAAACTGCACACTGGGTGGAAATGTTGCGACGAACGCGGGCGGCCCGCGTTGTTTGAAGTACGGCGTCACGCGCAACTACATCGTCGGTCTGGAAGTCGTGCTCGCCAGTGGCGAAGTTTTGCGGACTGGCGGGCGCGTGCACAAAAACAAGACCGGATTCAACCTGATCGGATTGTTCGTTGGTTCGGAGGGAATGCTGGGCATCGTGACCGAGATCACGCTGCGTTTGCTCCCGCTCCCGCCGGCGCGCGCGACATTGTCGGCTGCGTTCGCGAAAATGTCGCAAGCCGCCGCCGCGGTGAACGAAATTTTTGCCGCTGGGTTTTTGCCGTCCTCATTGGAAATCGCCGACAGCTTCACCCTCGCAGCTGCCCGCGAAAATATTGGCCAGGCGCTTGTTCCGCCGGGCAACGCCCATTTGCTTGTCGATTTGGATGGACAGCAGGAGAGCGTTCGGAGTGAAGCGGCGGCTGTGCGCGAATTGCTCGCACGCAAAAATCCGAACGCGCTGGAGATGGCGACTGGCGAAGAGGATTCCGAGAAGCTCTGGGCCCTGCGCCGTGAGTTCAGCGAATCGCTGCGCGCGACCGGCCTAACGAAATTGAACCAGGACGTCGTCGTGCCGCGCAGCCACATTGTCGATCTTATCGAGTTCGCGGAAAACCTGCAGGCGAAACACGGGTTCCCGATCGCCTGCTTCGGCCATGCCGGCGACGGCAACATGCACGTCAACATCATGGCTGATCATTACAACCGCGACGCTGCCGTGCGGGCCAAGGTCGAGCACGCGCTGGATGAGTTGTTCGCGCAAGTCTTGGCTTGGGGTGGAGTGATTACCGGCGAGCATGGCATTGGTCTGGCCAAGAAGCGCTGGTGGCCACAGGCGACCAGCGATGTCTCGCGCGAGCTACACGCAAAAGTGAAGCACGTTCTCGATCCGAATAACATCCTGAATCCCGGCAAATTTCTCGACTGACGGCGGAGATTCTTGATTGGTTTGGTGTGGCTCTCATCCTAATCCTCTCCTTCGAACGGAGAGGCGTACGCACCCAGCGCTGGTGAGGGTAAAAGGAACAATAGTTTTCGCAGCGCGCTTGACGGAAGCGCATTTACCGCCACCTTTCGGGTACACAGGGCAGGTGAAAGGCGAGCGCGATCTACGCGCAGTCGCCTTGCCGCAGCCGAAGTAAAGGAAAGGGCAACGTGTTGCGCTGGCGAAGGTTGCGCTGAGGGAACTTCGAAATGAAACCAGGAACCATCACCCACACGCTCGGAGTACTCTTGTCGTCGGTCTCTTCTTTGTTCGCGCACTCGGCGCCGACACAGGGCGAATCGGCGAAGGTCAAGATGAGCAAAAGATCGGAGGGCTCACCTCAGCCTGACGGAATGCTTAGTCTTGACTCGATCATGTTTCCGCCCGGCCATTTGCTTTCGCGATCCTCGCCGCCCGCCTCCTTTTCCACCCCAGGATCACCGACCGCGGCCCAATCCGCGCAGCAACAGGAGAGTCGTTTTCCATGGAAGTGCAGTATCGTGACGACTGTGTTCTGGATCGGCGAAGAGCCGACGGCTAATAACCCGGTGCCGAACCGTGCGAGCTCCTGGGACAAGCAGTGGACGAAAAGTTATGGCGGATTCGACGATCCAAATCCGGCGCACCGGCGCGATTTTATCCCGGTAAAATTTACACCGCGGCAAAATCCGTTTTACTGCGCGTTGCCCTACAACGACAAAGCAGGCACCGGGCACAAGCCTGAGGCGCCGCACGTGGTGCCGTGGTTTAACCAAGCCTATCAAGGGCCGGGCGTCTCCACATGCAAAGGCCATTGGGTCGAAATCCGCAAAGGCAACCGTGTGGCCTATGCGCAATGGGAAGACGCCGGGCCGTTTCGCACCGATCACTGGCAGTACGTTTTCGGCGACGAGCGACCGAAACCTAATCTGAATAAAGGCGCAGGCCTCGATATCTCGCCGGCAGTGCGCGATTACCTCGGCCTCGCGCCGACAGACGTGACGGACTGGCGATTTGTCGATTTTAGCGAAGTGCCGCGCGGGCCGTGGGCGAAACTCGGCGAGAACAACACCTTCGTCATGAACGAGCGCCAACGCGGCGAACTTGTGGCCCAAGCCAAGACGACTGGTGCTGGGCAATCTACCGCAGTCGAGTAGCAGGTTCGCCGCAGGTGAGACGCGCTTGTATGAAGTCGGCGCGAGTTGTTTACACAGTTTTTGTCGCGGCACTTTTCGCTGCACAGCCGCCGGCGCTCGCCCAATCGGATGCGGCTGGAAAAGTTCTTACCGGCAAAGCGGCGATGGGCGATTGGACGAGCGACGCGCCGGGGGTGCGTCGCAAGATCGCCGTCGAAGATTTGCCGCCTCCGGGTTCGAATGCATTGGCCATCAATCCGCCGCGCGTGGTCGATCGTCCGCCGGGCGCGCAACTGTATGTTCCTGCGGGATTCAACATCGACATGTTCGCAAGCGGGTTTCGCGATCCGCGCTTTCTGCTCACCGCGCCGAACGGCGATGTTTTCGTGAGCGAGAGTCACGCGAACCAAATCAAGGTGATTCGCGGTGCCCATGCGGAATCGGTGCAGGTGTTTGCCGAGGAGGGATTGAATAAGCCATTCGGCCTCGCGTTTTACCCGCCCGGCGGTGAGCCGCAGTTTCTTTATGTCGCCAACACCGACGGCGTGATTCGGTTTCCTTATCGTAACGGCGACTTGAAAGCGCGCCGCCCGGCCGAAAAGCTCCCCGCGACGCTCTCCGGCGGCGCAGGTTTTCTGCGCAGCGGCGGCCATTGGACGCGCGACATCGTGTTTTCGCCCGACGGCAAAAAGATGTACGTCTCGGTCGGTTCGCGCTCGAACAATTCCGAT
>DASTDG010000242.1:0-3846 GCA_035710475.1 Chthoniobacterales bacterium
GCATGCTTCGGCGACTTTTTTGCCGGTAACGGTTCCGCCGGTGAACGAGATCGTGTTGATCTTCGGATGCGACGTGATTGCCGCACCGACATTTGGTCCCGTGCCGTGCACAATGTTCAGCACGCCACTCGGCAAACTGGCCAAGCGCGCGACCTCGCACAGCATCAGCGCTGTCATCGGCGTGAGTTCGCTCGGCTTAGCAATAGCCGTGTTCCCGACTGCGATCGCCGGCGCGATTTTCCAGCTCAACAAGTAAAGCGGGAGATTCCAGGGCGAGATCAGCCCCGCGATGCCGCGCGGCTGACGCAGCGTGTAATTGAACGCCACGTTGTCGGTGATGTGCGCTTCGGTCTCGGTGTGGAGGATCGCGGTCGCGAAGAATCGAAAGTTCGCAACGGCGCGCGGAATATCCAGTGTGCGCGCCAGTGTGATCGGCTTGCCCGTGTCGATCGATTCGGCGCGCGCGAATTTTTCGAGGTCGCGCTCAATCAGGTCGGCGATACGCAGAAGAGCCTTCGAGCGCTCCGCTGCCACCGTGCCCGACCAAGTCGCGAACGCGTTCTCCGCCGCGGCGACTGCAAGATCGACATCTTCTTTCCCGCTGTCGGCGACCTGCGAGTACGGCTTGCCGGTAGCGGGCTCGATGTTGTCGAGATAACGTCCGCTGACCGGCGCGACGAACTCGCCGTTGACGAAATTTGGAATCTGAAGCGGCTCAGTGCGCACGAGAGAATAAAGGTTGTAGAGCCGCTCGTGCCAAGCGCCTGTTTAGTAAATCGAGTGGACCTCCCACCCGAATTTGATACAAGCAACGCTACAACGCCGGAATCCTGTATATTGAGCCGATGAGACAGCTTCAACTCCTTCTCTTTTGCGCAGTGTTCCTGGCCGGTTGCGAAACGACACAACCCCCTGGAATGGGCCCGGAGGAGCAGAAACCCCTCACGCACTTACAGCAGCAGCAGCGGCAGCAGCAGGAGCAGGGAGCGCAAATGGACGAGGCGGACCGCAATCTTTGGAACGCGCAAATGGATCGCCTGAATCAGGGGACGAATCCAGCGAATCGGTACTGAGCGAGTCGCCAAAGCAGCGCCGAACAGATGGCCGAGCGACAGCGCCACCGCGAAATCCCGGCCGAACATCGCGCGCAAGAACACCTCGCGAATGAGCGCACTTTTCTGGCTTGGGTGCGGACGAATATTGCGCTGATCAGCCTCGGCTTCGTGCTCGCTCGCGTCGGGCCCTGGCTTGATCACGGCCCCGGTGGAGCACGGACCACTACCAGAACACCAGCGCTCGGATTCGGTCTCGTGGTTCTGGGTGCGCTGCTGACTTTGCTCGCCGCGTGGCGGTATGATGCGGTCAATCGCGAGATCGAATCCGGCCTCGTGAAAACCGATCGCGCGCTGGTGTGGTTTGTCGCGCTCGGGGTGGCCCTCTTATCCGCCGCACTAATCGCTTACATGTTGGCGGCACGTCCGGCAGAATAGCAAAGATGAAATTGCCCGAGCTGCCACCGTTCGATTATCAACCACAGAAATACAGCGGCCCGTCCGCCGATGAAGTCTTGCGCTTGCGGAAAGAATTCCTGAACCCCGGAATTTTTCTGTACTACAAGAAGCCGCTCATGCTCGTGGAGGGGAAAATGCAATACGTCTGGGATGAGCACGGGCGCCGTTACCTCGACGCCCTCGGTGGGATCGTCACGGTCAGCGTCGGACATTGTCACCCGGACGTTGTCCACGCTGCGAATAAGCAGAACGAGACGCTGCAACATTCGACTACCGTCTATCTTCACCCGAACATTGCCGACTACGCGCGCGCGCTGGCGAAGAAAATGCCCGGTGACCTGAAGGTCTGCTATTTCGTCAACTCCGGCTCCGAAGCCAACGACCTGGCGCTGTTGATGGCGCGTGCTTACACCGGTAGCTACGACGTGATCGCATTGCGAAATGCGTATCACGGCGGCGGAACATTAACCATGGGTCTGACCGCGCATCGCACCTGGAAATTTAACGTGCCGCACAGCTTCGGAATCCATCACGCCATGACGCCTGATCCGTATCGCGGATTGTGGGGACGCGATGATGCCGATGCAGGAAGCAAATACGCTGACGACGTGAAGAATCTGATCGACTTCGGCACGACCGGGCAAGTCGCCGCGTTCATCGCCGAGTCGATCCAGGGTGTCGGCGGGGTGGTTGTATTTCCCGACGGCTACCTCAAGCACGTTTATGAGCATGTCCGCGCGGCCGGCGGACTTTGCATTGCCGATGAAGTGCAGGCGGGCTTCGGCCGCACTGGAACGCATTACTGGGGATTCCAAACCCAGGGCGTCATTCCCGACATCGTCACGATGGCAAAAGGGATCGGCAACGGCTGTCCGCTTGGCGCGGTCGTCACAACGCCAGCCATCGCACAGACGCTCGGCGCGCGCTTGCACTTCAACACCTTCGGTGGCAACCCGGTTGTTTGTGCGCAGGGCAAAGCCGTTTTGGAAGTGATCGAGCGCGAGCGCCTCCAGGAAAACGCGCTCAAGATCGGCAACCGCATTCTGGCCGGGCTGGATGAGCTAAAAGCAAAACACAACATCATCGGTGACGTGCGCGGGAAGGGGCTCATGCTCGGGATCGAGCTGGTGAAAGATCGACAATCAAAGGAGCCGGCACGCGAAGAGTGTGCACAGCTGCTCGAGCGCGCGAAGGAGCTCGGATTACTTCTCGGCAAAGGCGGGCTGTGGGGACAAACCATCCGCTTCTCTCCGCCGATGTGCGTCAACGAAGCTGACGCCGATTTTCTGCTGCAGGTTCTCGACGCTGCGCTTTCGGAATTGTAACCGAACCATACTGAGCTTTAGTCGTCGACTGGCGATCCGTGAAGCTCAGAAAAAGCTTCTGAGCGTCAGCATTCCGGAGTGTCAGCGGTTTAGTTTCCCGGTGTTTAGCGTTTGCAGATCGGCGTGTGAATAGTTGAGCGTCGACTGCAACGTCGACAATCAACTCGAGGGTGATAAAGCGACATCGCGGGGAGCGGGACAGCGAAAAGCCGCAAAATGTAGGAGAAATCCCGATGTGGCCCAAAGGGGAACACTGAGCCAATAAGTTGTGAACAACTTGGGCAAAAACCTGAAACGCTAAATCGTGAAATACGGACCGACGCGAATCCTCGCCAAACCTAAAACGCCGACTTGGGCGGGCATCTCGAAATTTCAGCTTTTCAGTCTTTCGGCTTTTCAGCTTTTTCAATCAATGCCTGCTCCTCCGGCAGAAGCTGATCGGGCTTGATCTTGTCGAGTTCGCTCTGCGCGTCTTGGTGGTGGCCGGTCGCTTCCAGCACCGCAGCGTGCACTGCCAGCGCAGACGGCGTAAGTGCGTTCGGTGCGACCTGGATGTTTTCATAGACACGCAAGGCATCTTCGACGCGCCCTTGGCGGAGCCGCGCCAGCGCGAGCAACGTCAGATGCGGCAAACTCGCCGGGTCGCGCTTGATCAATTGTTCGGCCAATTGCTCGGTCCGCTCCAGCTCCTCATTACTTGCCGGCGGTTCTCGATTCCCTGGCTCGCCGGAGCTCGGCGAAGGCTGATCTCCGACCTCGCGCGATTGCTGCTCCGGCATCAGCAGCAGCAATCGCGTATACGCTTCGTCATTCTGCACGGCTGAGTCGTTAGGCCAGATCGCGAGCATCTCGGCGAGAATGGAGTGCAGCTTGCGCGTGTCCGGTTTTCGTTGCGCGATGCGCAACCGGCCCTGCTGCGCAATGCGCAACTTCGGTGCAACGATCGCCGCATTAGTGTAAGCCGCCTCGGCGATGTCGATGTTGCCGTTCTTTTCCGCGTAATCACCCAA
>DASTDG010000243.1:0-2690 GCA_035710475.1 Chthoniobacterales bacterium
TCTCCGCGCAAAAGATCGACAATCGCTGGTTCCTGAAACAAATGCGGGTTGAAGAGCTGCAGCCCGGTACGAATCACGTCGTGGCGCGAACGTACCTCGAGATCAAGAAGTAGCGTGCTTTGTAGCCACGGCCCTATGGGCCGTCCACGTGACGCGCCACCGGCGCGTGGCTACACTTCTTCGCGCGCCGCATTCACGATTTGCGCGAAGCTGTGCGGGTCGAGACTGGCGCCGCCAACGAGGGCACCGTCAATATCGGCCTGGTTCATGAGCTCGCGCGCATTCTCCGGTTTGACGCTGCCCCCGTACTGAATGCGGACCCGCTCCGCCGTCGTCTCGTCCGACAGCTCGCGTAACCTCTGACGAATGAATGCATGCGCTTCTTGTGCTTGGTCCGGGGTCGCGTTGCGGCCGGTGCCAATCGCCCAGACCGGCTCGTAAGCGATAACGGTCTCCTGAAGTTCTTTTTCGTTTAAACCGGCAAGGCTGCGGCGCAGTTGGATCGACAATATTTTTTCGACATTGCCTTTGTCGCGTTGCTCCAGCGTCTCGCCGATGCAGACGATCGGTCGGAGCGTCGCCTCATGCGCGGCGCGAACCTTCTGGTTTACGATCTCGTCGGTTTCGCCAAACAATATCCGGCGCTCGCTGTGCCCGAGCACGACATAGCGGACGAATAGATCGCGGAGCAACGCCGCGCTAATCTCACCTGTGAACGCGCCGTTCGGCTCCCAGTGCATGTTCTGCGCGCCGACCTTAATCGTCTGGGACGAACCAAGCGCTTCCATTACCTTCGCAATCGCAGTGAATGGCGGAATGATTACTACCTCGACATCGGTGATATCGCCGAGGTCGAGCAGCAGCGATTTCATAAATGCAGCCGCTTCGGCCTGCGTCATGTTCATCTTCCAATTAGCCGCGACGATTTTCTTGCGCATCACTCTTTGTCCGTCAACGCCGCGACGCCGGGCAGTTCCTTGCCCTCGAGCAACTCGAGCGATGCGCCGCCGCCAGTCGATATGAAAGTCATCTTATCGGCGAGGCCGGCTTGTCGCACCGCCGTCACCGAGTCGCCGCCGCCGATGATTGTCGTGGCGCCCGATTCAGCCAATGCTTCCGCGATTGCCATCGTGCCTTCCGCGAAATCCGGAATTTCGAAAATGCCGACGGGTCCGTTCCACAAAATAGTTTTCGCCTGCTCAATTTCCTCGCGATAAAGCGCGACTGTCGCCATGCCGATATCCACTGCCTGCCAGCCCTCCTCGATTCCGTGTTTCGGCGATAAGCGGCTCGTGTTTTGAATCGGAGCGCCGGCGCGAATCTCCCGCGCAATCACAACGTCAATCGGCAGCAAAAATTTCACGCCGCGCGCTTTTGCAAGATCGACAACTTCACGCGAGAGATCGGTCTTGTCCGCCTCGACACGACTCGCGCCGATCGAAATTCCCTGCGCCTGCAAAAACGTGTTTGCCATCGCGCCGCCGATCAGGATGGCGTCCGCTTTTTCAATCAGCGCCTCGAGCACGCCAATCTTGTCCGAGACTTTCGCGCCGCCGATGATCACCACGAACGGCTTCGCCGGCTTATCCAGCTCCTCATGGAGATACTTCAACTCCTTCTCCATCAAGAGCCCCATCGCCGATGGCGAGATAAATTTCGTCACGCCCACCGTCGACGCGTGCGCGCGGTGCGCCGCGCCGAACGCGTCGTTCACGTAAAGGTCGCCAAACTTCGCCAACGCCTCGGCAAATCTCGCGTCATTCGCTTCTTCTTCCGGCTGAAACCGCAAATTCTCGAGCAGCATCACGTCGCCTTGCTTCATATCCGCGATGATCTCCTCGGGAATTTTGCCGATCGTCTCATGTGCAAACGCTACTGGATGCTTGATCAAATTGTGCAGGTACTCGCCGATAGGTCGCAGCGAGTATTTCTCGACCGGCTTCCCTTTCGGCCGCCCGAAATGCGACATCAAAATCGTCTTCGCGCCGTGCTCGCGCAGATAATTGATCGTCGGGAGTGCTGCGCGGATTCGTGTGTCATCGACGATGTCGATCTTGCCGTCGCGTTCGTCGATCGGCACGTTGAAATCCACGCGCACCAGCACGCGCTTCCCGCGCACCTCCAGCTCGCGAACCGACAGCTTCCGCATTCCTACTCCTGCTCCTGACGAGACTCTTGCTCCTGCTCATACTCATGCTCATGCTCGGCATAGTAGGTGGGTTCATCCTCGCGTAAGAATTCTGCCCGACCAGAAAATCGTTTCAGCATTCCCATGAGCATATTCACGATTCGGACGAGCTGCTCCTTCGCGGGAATAATCTGATCGCCAGCAATGAGCTTTCGCACTGCAAGTACATCCAAACATGCCGCGCACTCCAGCGCGGAACCTCTCGCGATTTCCAGAAATCTGGCGCGATCAGCCGCCGAAAATTTCCCGTTACCTTCAGCGATATTCAGCGGAATGCTTGTCGAGGCGCGATCAAGTTGGTCTTTGGCCGCGGCTTTCGTTGCAATTCCGCCGATCAACTCTCCTACCCATCCACAAAAGCCAATTGCTTCCCGATAAACATCAAGCCGCTCGTGATCGAAGTACGTCTTCATAGTTCGAGCATGAGCAGGAGCACGAGCATGAGCAAGACGCCCTATTTTCCCAACAACTCCATCATTTCGACGCAGCGGTTGCTGTAGCC
>DASTDG010000244.1:0-6079 GCA_035710475.1 Chthoniobacterales bacterium
AATTTTGAATCGCAAAACGTCGAGCTCGCCAAGCTCTTCACCGACCTCGGCGCGAAACCGCCGGTCTCCGGCACAGTCAATGTGAAGCTCGACGCGCAAGGCACGCTCGCCGATCTGAGCGCGCGGCTCGACGTGCAGATGCGCGGTTTGCGCAGCGAGCGGTTGCCGAATTTGGAGCCGGCCAGCTTCGATCTCGTAGCGCAATCACAGCATGATCAGCTGGCGATCTCGGGCAAATTGCAGCAAGCGAAGATCCAGCCGCTCGAGATCACCGCGAACCTTCCCCTGCGGCTCGCGAAAACTTTGCGCGAGCGAAAGTTTGCAGATGAGACGCCGCTGAGCGCAAAAATTCGCCTGCCGCGTAGCTCGGTCAATTTTGTGCGGCAATTCGTGCCCGCGGTGCAGGAACTGGACGGCGACGCGGCGCTCGATGTCGATGTTACGGGAACAATTGGTCGCCCGGTCTTCACCGGCTCCGGTGACATCACGATCAACGTGGCGCGCGCGAGCGACGTCACTCTTCCCGCGCTCCGGGACTTTAAAGCCCGACTAAACTTTGCCCGCGATACGCTCAGCCTCGACCAATTCGGCGGCGAACTCTCCGGCGGCCGCTTTACCATGAACGGCCGCGTCACGCTTCCAAAGTTGACCGCGGCGAATCTCGATCTGCAATTGCGCGCCGACAGCGCGTTGCTTGCGCGCAACGACACATTGACTGCACGCGCCGATGCGGACATCAAAATCACGGGGCCACTCAATAGTGCAAACGTCACCGGCACGGTGGCGATGACCAACAGTCATGTGCTGAAAAATCTCGACCTCCTCCCGATCGGTTTACCGGGGCGCCCGGCACCGCAGCCACCGTCAGCGCGTCCGGAGTTTTCGTTTCCGGATCCGCCGCTGCGGGATTGGAAATTTGATGTGGCGATTAAAACCAAGGATCCGGTGCTGATTCGCGGCTCGCTCGCAAACGGCGGCGCGATCACTGATGTGCATATCGGCGGCACCGGCTTGCATCCCGAGCTGCAGGGCACGGTGCGTTTGGAGAACGTGGAGGCGACGCTGCCGTTTAGTCGCTTGGAGATTTCGTCCGGGTTCGTCTATTTCGACCCGAACGACTCGTTCAACCCGCGGCTGGACCTCCACGGCACATCCTTGATCCATGACCACACGATTCATGTTTACATTTACGGCACGGCGCTCGCTCCGGAGGCGATTTTCACAAGTGAACCGCCGTTGCCACAGGAGGAAGTCATTTCGCTGCTCGCCACCGGTACCACACGCGAGGAACTAACCGGAAGCAACAATGTGCTGGCCGGGCGCGCCGCGATGCTCTTAGTGCAGCAATTATATCGAAAAGTTTTCAAGAAAGGTCAGCCGACGCAGACCACTTCAGTTTTCGATCGGCTGGATGTCGATCTGGGCACGGTCGATCCGCGCACCGGTCGGCAACAGGCGACGGCGCGTTTCAAAGTGAACGACCAATTTGTGCTCGTTGGCGATATCGGCGTAGGCGGCGATTATCGTGGGATGGTAAAGTACCTGATCCGATTTCGCTGATGCGTTCCCTTTGTCTGCTCATTGCCGCATGCAGCATCGGTCTCGCCGGTAAACTTGCCGCCCAAACCGCGGTCGATGTCCCGCAGTCGGAACGGCCGGAAGCAAAGCAAAAACAACAGCAGGCGATTGCGAAACAGCAGGAAAAACACGCGCAGCGCACCAGCACGATCGAGTTCCAAGGCGCAACGGCTTTCGGCGAGAAGGAGCTGCGCTCGCAATTGAAGGAGCAAATCACGACGATTGACCAGTACGGACTGACACCCGCGCGCGCGGACGATCTCGCGTTTTTTCTCGAGGTCTTCTACCGCAAGCACGGTTACGTGAAAGTGAACGTCCATTATGTGATCGAGTCCGGTGACCGGCTGCGGCTCTTGATCAACGAGGGGACGCTGATGACGCTGGGTCGCGTTGTCTTTGAAGGCAACGTAGGCGAGCCAACAGAGAAGCTGTTCGATTTCGCGGTCGGTCCAACACGAGAGCGTTACTCAAAATTGCAAAAGGCGTTGCCCTTTGTCGCCGCCGATCTGGAAGAAGGGGCCGAGCTCGTCGATCGGCTTTACGTCGCGGAAGGTTATCTCGACGCCGTCGTGGACAAGCCGCGCTACGTTTTCCATGACGAGACAAATCAGGTCGACGCCATCATTTCGATTCACGAGGGTCGACAATATTTTTTTGGCGACGTCTCATTCAGCGGCCGGATGATTTACGACCCAGAAGCGCTGCGCGGACAGATTGTCGATCTTTTACAGCAACCGTACACTGACGCGCGCGTCGCCGATATTCCGCGGCGGCTGCAGGCGTATTTCAAATCGCGCGGTTACTATGACGTAAAAGTTGAGGCGACGGGCGATCCGGAAGCGGCCGTGAAGGGGCGTGTGCCTGTCCAAATCGCCATCGCAGCCGGCCCGCTTTATCACTTCGGCGACGTGACCGTGAGTGGCCTTAGCCGCTTGCGGCCGAGCTTCGTTACCAGGCGTTTCCGCAATCTGGCCGGCCAGACCTACAGCCCGGAAGTGCTCGATGAAAAATTCCGCACGCTGATGCGCACCGGGCTGTTCAATATCCTCCAGATCAAACCTGTGCCGGTCGATGAAAACGAGCTGCGGCTCGACATCTCCGCCGAGGAAGCCAAGTCTAAGGAATTCGGATTCTCCGTCGGCTACGGCACGTTCCAAGGCGGCATCGTTGGCGTGCAATACCGCGACCGCGATCTTTTTGGCTATGGGCGGCCGCTGACGACTTCGATCGAATTGTCGCAGCGCGGCTACAAAGGCGAGATACTTTACGAGGACCCATTCTTTTTCGATACCGACCTGAGTTTCCGGAACCAGCTGGCCGCGCTCACATTCGATTACGATGGTTACTCGAAGTTCGAAGTCGGCGATCGCATCGAGTTGACGCGCAAATTCACCAAGCAATATGAGGCTGGTTTGGTTTTCGCGGTGCGGCACGTGGAGCTTACCAGCGTCTCTATTAACCAGCGCTTTCTCGGCCAGACTTCCTATTTCATCAACACGCTCGGCTTCACCCAAACGCTCGACCTGCGCGAGAGCCCGCTCGTATCGCCGCGCGGCTTGGTCGTGAACACGACCCTCGACGCGGCGACGGGCGCGTTTGGCAGCGAAATCGATCTCATCCGCGGCACGACGCGGGTGGCTTACTTCCTGCCGTTTGGCCCCAAACCGCTTACGCCCGGCGTGGTCGAGGACAGAACGGAATCGTCGTTACAGCGTTGGTTTCATCAATCGCTCCTCGCACTCGGGGCGCGGGCGGGCCTTGCTCATTCGCTTAACAACTCCGGCCCTGACGAACCCACCACCTTGCCGATTGACGAACGCTTCTTCAACGGCGGCGCCACCACGGTCCGCAGCTACGGTGAGCGCGACCTCGGGCCGCACGACCCAAAAGGCAATCCGATCGGCGGCGAATTTTTCACTGTCTTCAATGTAGAATACACCTTCCCCATCCTCGGCGAGTTGCAGGGCGCGCTCTTCTTTGATGCGGGCGATCTCCTGCCGACCTCAGAGGAACCCGGCGTCGACGACATGCACTACGCCCTCGGCATGGGTTTGCGTTACAAATTGCCTATCGGCCCGATCCGACTTGACTATGGAGTCAATCCCGACCGCCAACCGGGTGAAGACATCGGCGCGTTTCACTTCAGCTTCGGTTTCGCATTTTGAACGCGACCTATTTGCTGCCAATCCGCCGCACAATTTTCGCTGAGACTGAAGCCGCCGACCTGCGCGAATATTTTGCGATGTTAGCGCATGCAGGTTGTGCAGTGATTGTCGTCGATGGATCGCCGCCAGAAATTTTTGCGCAACACCACGAATTTTGGTCGGACATTGGCCGACACGAAGTCGTGGACCCGCGCTTCAAATTTTTGAACGACAAGGTCAATGGTGTTCATACCGGAGTTGCACTGGCGACTAACGACAAAATCATCCTCGCCGACGATGATATTCTCTACACTGCTGCTGACCTCGAGCAGATCTGCGCTCTCCTTGATCGATTTGAAGTCGTTCGCCCACAAAATTACTTCGTGGCATCGGCTTCCAGCCGATGTCTTTACGAACACGGGCAAGATGCCCGTACCACTTTTCCGCCTTGGGCGAAAATGGAATCGGCGCGGATGCTGATCAATCGCGCTACGTTACGCGCGGCTGATTATCCCAGTACCTGCGCATTTCGCCGCCAAGCATTTTTAAGTGCCGGTGAGTATGACGGCGATGTCTTGTTCGATAACGAAGAACTCATTCGGCATTTTGCGCGAAGCGGCGCGCGGATTTGTTACGCGAACGATCTGTTCATCCGCAAACGCCCGCCAACTTTTCGCAAATGGCTCGAACAACGTCCGCGTCAGGCCTACGAAGATTTTGGATTGCGGTTCAAGACGGTTCTTTTCGCCTCGCTGCTGCCAATCGGGATTGTGCTCGCGGTCAGCGATGCTCGACGGTTGTCGATCTTTCTCGCGCCGATCTTCATCGCCTTCGCTGGCTGGCTGCGCGGCAGCGCGCGAAAATATTTTTCGCTCCATGTTTGTCTGTTCGCGCCGCTGTGGGTTTTTGAGCGGACACTCAGCACCTACTGGGCGTTTTACTGGCTCAGGTTACGCGGGGGCTATCCATTCGGTGAACGCGTGCTAAAAAAGGGAATTGGGCGCGATTGGGTTGAAGGCGACAGAATCGCATCGGCGACTTCCCGCAAATGAAAGATCGAGCCGCCAAAGGACCGATTCGCCCTGACGAACAAGCAGAGCTCGGCGACATCTCACCCGAAGAATTCCGCCGCCAATTGTATGAGATCGCCGACTGGATCGCGGATTATCACGCGAACATTGAGAGCTTGCCCGTTGCGCCGAATGCGCCACCGGGTGCGATCCAGGCCGCATTGCCTGCGCAACCGCCGGAGCACGGCGAGCCGTTTGAGCGAGTCTTCGCTGACTTCAAGCGACTGATTGTCCCCGGTTTGCTGCATTGGACTCACCCGCAGTTTGCGGCTTACTTTGGCACGACCAGTAACGCGGCTGGGATCGAAGGCGAAATTCTTTCCGCGGCGGTGAATGTGAACGCGTTCACGTGGCGAGTCTCTCCAGCTGCGACCGAATTGGAGACAGTCGTGATCGATTGGTTGCGACAATGGCTCGGGTTACCTAACGAATTTGGCGGGGTAGTGTATGACACAGCATCAATCGGCATCATGCACGCCCTCGCTGTCGCGCGGGAAGAGGCGGCGTCGTGCACGCGCAAGCTCGGCCTAACCAATCGAGATTTGCCGACCTTTAGCGTCTACGCTTCCGACCAGGCCCACAGCTCGGTCGAAAAGGCGGCGATCGCGCTCGGGCTGGGGGAGGACAACGTGCGACGGATCCCGAGTGACAGTGCGTTTCGGATGCAGGTGTCGAGACTGCGTGAGATGCTCACGCAGGATAAGGCTGCCGGCTTACAGCCGTTGGCAGTTGTGGCAACAGTCGGCACAACTTCCACCGCAAGCATCGATCCGATTCCAGAGATCGCGAAGGTTTGCCGCGAAGAGAAAATCTGGCTGCACATCGACGGTGCTTACGGCGCCGGGCTCGCGCTTTTACCGGAGCACAACTGGATCACTGCTGGTTGGCGCGAAGCCGACTCACTCATCATCAATCCCCACAAGATGCTCTTCGTGCCGTTCGATTTTAGCGTGCTTTACGTCCGCGATCTCGAGCGGCTGCGCCGCGTCTTTACGCTCGTGCCAGAGTACCTGCGCGGAGACACAGTCGAGGCGGAGAAAAATTACATGGACTATGGCGTCCAGCTCGGCCGCCGCTTCCGCGCACTCAAAGCTTGGATGGTATTCCGCGCGTTCGGCCGCGCAGGCATGGCCGCTCGGATTCGCGAACATCTGCGGATTGCGCATGCCTTAGCCGACTGGATCAAGGCTGACAAGCGCTTCGAGCTTTCCGCGCCGGTCGTGATGCCGGTTGTGTGTTTCCGATTTGTAGCCGGCGTCGGTGACGCCGGACCGCGATCAACGATCG
>DASTDG010000245.1:0-2418 GCA_035710475.1 Chthoniobacterales bacterium
ACCGCGTCGGTGTTGAAGCCGACGAGCTTGCCGTCGCGAATCGCGACCGTGTTGACCGCGCCAATTTTTCGCGCAGCGACATCGACGTCGTCCACGTCAGCGAGCGCAGCGATTTTGTGCGGCACGGTTAAATTGACGCCGATGAAATCGAGCTCCCGCACCAATCTCAGCGCGTCCGGCAGTTCGTTAGACGCGATCTGAAAAGCCGTGTACTGCACGTCGATCTTGTGATGCTTAAGCGCAGCATTCTGGATTTTGGGCGAAAGTGAATGTGCGACCGGGTCGCCAAACACGCCGAGACGAATCGGCGGTTGAAGCTCGCGCGAGATCGCGCGCCAATTTTGCAAGTCTGACAGCGTGTAAATCTCTCGTGCGCGCTTGCTCTTTCGTGTCATGTCGAGTGGAGTCGCCTGCCGCGCCGAAGCTTCATGCGTATGCGGGAGACATCTCTTACTGTTAACAATGAAAGATTGCTCGAGGTCGCTCGGAAGGACAAACAATGGCAACCGAAGCGCTTGCCCTACAATTTCCAAAAACGCGCGGCTTTTGTAGGGCGGGCGCATCGCCTGCCAAACTGCTACATTTTAAAGCGCTCGCCGAGATACAGCTGTCGGCTGATGGGGTCGTTAATCAGGAAATCCTTGGTGCCCTCGCTTTCCACCCGGCCCTCGTAGATCAGGTAAGCGCGGTCAACAATCGAGAGCGTCTCGCGCACGTTGTGGTCAGTGATGAGGATCGCCAGGCCGGATTTGCGCAAGTTGACGATGATCTGCTGCACGTCATACACCGCGATCGGATCCACGCCGCTGAACGGCTCGTCAAGCATGAGCAGCTTCGGCTTGGTCACGAGCGAGCGCGCAATGGTGAGCCGGCGTTTTTCGCCGCCGCTCAAGGTCAGCGCCTGGTTCTTCGCGATCCGCTCGATACCGAATTGATGGAGCAACTGCTCGCAACGCTGGCGGCGTTCGTATTTTGAAAGCGACAGCGTCTCGAGGATCGCCATGATGTTTTGCTCGACAGTCATTTTGCGGAAGATCGATTCTTCCTGCGGCAGATAACCCATGCCGAGTCGGGCGCGCTTGAACATCGGGTAGTTCGTCACGTCCGTGCCGGAGAAAATGACGCGGCCGCTGTTTGGCCTAACGAGCCCGACGATCATGTAAAAACTGGTCGTTTTGCCGGCGCCATTTGGGCCGAGCAGACCGACAATCTCGCCCGCGCGGGCGTTGATGTTCACGCCATCAACCACGGCGCGGCCGCCGTATATTTTCACGAGCTGCTCCGTCGAGACAACGTTGTCGATCTTTGTCGCAGGCGCTCGTGGTGCGGCCACTTCCGTTTTCGATGGTGCAGTCTGGCTGATCATTGCTTCGGTGAAGGGGAGGGTGAAGGCGAGGCGTTCGCCTGGTCCTTCTGTTCCTCGGTCGGTTGCTGGCGGATGTCAGTGCGACTCGGGCCATGAGTTTTGAGCTGCCCGTTTTGATTGATCACCATAACCGTGTCAGGGCTGGTCGCGACGTGCACATTCATTCCCTCCTGCACACGCGGCGTGCCGACCAACTCGACGTCACCCGTCGCAGCGATGTAGGTGGCTTTTTCGGAACGGCCAACCGCGCGCGTCGGCGGCCCGCCATTTGGATCCGGCCGGTCGCGCACCAGGCCGACGTTGCCTTCGGCGATGGCTTTTTCGAGTCCCTGTTTTTCTCCCTTGCTGATGAACACGGTCAATTTATCCGACTGCAGATTAAATCGCGGATCGATCACTTTCACGCTGCCGGTGAAAATACCCATGTTTTTGTTCGAATCGAAAAACGCTTCGTTAGCATAGATCTCGGTCGTGGTTGGCTCGCCGCCTTTTGTCGCCGGGCCGAACAAATTGTTCGACGGCGATTTCTCCTTCTGCGCTGCTGATTTGGCAGTTGTTGCGGCGGCAAACGATTGCGCCGGGGAGACGGCAGCCTGGGCGAAAAGTTGCCCGGCCGTCACTGCGAAAATCAGCAGGACCAATCCGACCAAGTCCTTCATTCCCCAGGTTTTTGTATCAATTGCGACTGCTGATTGAGCACCATTTTGACGTTGCCGATTAAATGGCCGGTTTTCTGGTCCGTGTTAAACTGAACCGAATCTCCCACAATATCGAAATCGGCGCGTTTGACCGTCGTGCGTTCTTTTGAACTAAGGATGCGAGTCTTCAGATCGAGCACGCCGGTATGCATGTTGATCTGCAAATCCGGTCGGTTTTCCGGCGTGTAGGTGATGATCTGCAAATCCTCGAAGCCGACGTGGCCTTCATCGAGGCGGCGCGCTGTTTTTGCCGCGAATTTTCCACGGAGCCGGCCGTTGGAATCGAAATCGGGCAATACCAGGCCCTTGGCATCATGACCAACGGGCAACGGAATGTTGGTGAGACTTTGCGCA
>DASTDG010000246.1:0-4815 GCA_035710475.1 Chthoniobacterales bacterium
GTGTGCACAGTGTTTTTGGCCAGGTAAGTGACAGGTGCTTTATCGACAACATCTACGGCGCGCCGGTTAGCCAGGCGACTGCCGCGTTCGTATTCATCGATTCCGATGGAAGGTTAGGCACGACCACTGCCAACTCCGATCCGGGTCCCCAACGCGTCCAACCCCAAGCCATTCCCCAGGACGCGAAGCAAGCCATCCTCAATCGCAAAGTTGAGAAGTTGCAAGCAACGGTCGCGCAGCAACAGAAACAAATAGAGATTCTCACAGCCCAGCTCAAAGAGCAGGCCGCCCAAATCCAAAAAGTGAGCGCCCGGCTCGAAGTGAGCAAACCGGCGCCGGAAGTGGCGGAGAATTAGGTAGCGCATGTTAGCAATTCTGTAGGGGGCGACGTTGTCACCCCGTCGGCAACTTAACGGTTAGCGGGGGGAGGCGCCTCGACAGAGCGAGGCGGCTACAGTTTGCGGCTAAGCAGCCCCGCCTCTACACTGCCGCCTCAGGCTTATGATGAGGTTCCTGCGCAAGCACCGCACCTGGCTGATGACTGTCATCGCCGTCCTCTCGATTCCGTTTATCTTCTATTTTGTCCGGTCGGATTACAGCGCGATCCGGCCGGATGAGTTCGCGCGCGTCTATGGCCGCACCATTTCCTTGACGGAGGCGCGCCGGGACGCGCGCTTGTTCGACCTCGCCCGTGTGCTCGGAATGACGACGTTTCTGCAAGACCTGGCCGGCCGGGCAGAGGGTGATCCGCAAGGGCAGGTTTACGGCCAGTTCATTTTGAATCTGCAGATTCTGCGGCATGAAGCCGCGCGACTGGGCATTCGCCCGGCCGCAGCCGATGTGATCGAACGGGTGCGCAATCTTGAGCCGTTTCGCAGCGCGGCCGGGTTCGACATGAATAAGTACAATGAATTTGTCGAGAACGTGCTCGCGCCGAATGGGCAAACCGAAGCGCAGCTTGAGGAGATCGTGCGCGATGAGCTCGCACTGGAAAGAATCAAACAACTGGTCGCAACCGGTGTGACTGTGTCAGACGCCGAGAGTAAGGCCGACTTCGAGAAAGGTTACAGCAAACTTTTCGTCAGCGTGGTACGCTTGTCGGCGGCCGACTTCGCCAGGGATGTGAAGTTCACCGACGACGACATCCGCAAATACTACGAGGCGCACAAGACAGAGCTGAAGAGTCCCGAGAAGCGCAAAGTCGATTTCGTGAGTCTCGTGCTAAGTGACGAGCAAAAGAAGCTCACCGGCAAGGAGCGCATCGACGCTTTACAGAAACTGGCCGATCGCGCGAATGATTTCACTCAGGCGCTGCTCGAAAAAGGCGCCGACTTCAAACAAGTCGCCGCGAAGTTTCAATTGCCCGTCGAAACGACCGGTGAATTCACCGCCGCCGCGACCGATCCGCAATTGAAGGCCGATGCAAAACTTGGCAGTGCCGCGTTTCGTCTCGCTGCGCAGGAGCCAATCAGCGACCCGATTCAGGTCGCCGACGGATTTTACGTGCTGCATCTCGCTGGCATTGCTGAGGCGCGTCCGCTCTCACTAGAGGAAGCCAACCCGCAGATCACCGAGGCGATCAAATCAACGCGCGCCCGCGAGCTAATGATGACAAAGGCGAACGAGATTGCGCAACAGTTGCGACAAGCGCTCGGTTCAGGCCAGCCGCTCGACGCCGCGGCGCAAAAAACCGGCGTCAAACTCGAGAAGTTGCCGGAGTTTTCGCTCGTCGAGGACTCAGCCAAGCCGGAGCAACAGCAAACCGAATCACCGGATCTGATCATGATCAAAAACGCCGTCGCCGAGCTTGAACCCGGAGGAGTGAGCGATGTTTTTCCCTCGGAAACAGGCGCAACCATTGCCGTGCTCGAACGACGCGAGCCGCCGGAGGAGAAAAAATATTCCGAGAACAAATCTGCATTCGAGCAACGATACCTGCGCAACATGCGCACGATCGCCTTTCACGAATGGCTGCGCGGGCGGCAGCGTGACGCCGGTCTGCTTCCCGCGCAGAAGAGCTAAGATCGACAATCAACCAGAGTGAAGCCGCGCGACGAGATTTTTGACGACGCGAATGGCGATCTCGCCATCGGGGAGTTGGAAAGCGCAGTCGAGAAATATCGGCGCTGTGTCGAGCTCGATCCGGAATTTTTCGACGGCTGGCACGCACTTGGCATGGCTTTGATGAAGGTCGGCCGGTTCAACGAAGCGATCGAGGCCGGGAAGAAAGCGGTGGAGCTTCGGCCTAACGACCAGATCGGCTGGACGAGCTTGTCGTTGTTTTACAATCGCGCCGGCAACATTAAAGAAGCCGAAGCCGCCGGTGCGAAAGCCAAGATTCTGTCCTGGGGCGGTAAAGTAAAGTAGCGCAAGCCTCCGGCTTGCGACCTGAAAAATTGCAAGCGGGACGCATGCGCTACTTATCTCACCAGATATTCACGCGCTTATCGACGGCGCGAACCATTGGTGAGCCATCTGGAAGTCCGAACGCCTTTTGAAACTCCGGCAAATTGGAGAGTGGCCCAATCACGCGAAAACGTGCCGGCGAATGCGGATCAACAGTAAGCCTCAGCTTCTGATCTTCGTCGCGGCTCTTCTGGCGCCAGATGGCCGCAAACGAGAGGAAGAAACGCTGCTCGGGTGTGAAGCCGTCGATCTTTTGCTGGCGCGCCTGTGGATTTTTGTCGAGCGCCTTTTGCAGCGCGGCGTAGGCGAGTTTCACCCCGCCGATATCGGCGATATTTTCGCCTTGAGTCAGCTCGCCATTGACGTGCAGGCCGGGCAGCGGCTCGTATTCGCCGTATTGGTTTACCACCGCCTGGGAACGTTTCTTAAACTCAGCCGCGGATTGCGGCGACCACCAGTCACGCAAATTTCCCACGGCGTCGTATTGCCGGCCCTCGTCGTCAAAGCCATGCGTCATTTCGTGACCGATCACCGCGCCGATCCCGCCGTAGTTGATGGCGTCGTCGGCGTTCGCGTAGAAAAACGGCGGCTGCAAAATCCCGGCCGGGAAAACAATTTCGTTCATGTTTGAATTGTAATAGGCGTTCACCGTCGGCGGAGTCATTCCCCAGTCCGTGCGATCGACCGGTTTGCCGATCTTGTTCACGTCGCGCGTCGACTCGAACTTGGCCGCGCGCATCGCGTTTAAGACGAACGGCCCGCGATCGATCGTCAGCAGTGAGTAATCGAGCCACTTGTCGGGATAACCGATCTTCACCGTGAACGCGGCCAGCTTCCTGAGCGCTTCCTGTTTGGTCGGCTCATCCATCCACTCCAGCGTCTTGATTCGATCGGCGAGCGCGGCTTTTAGATTGTTCACCAGCTCGAGCGCGCGCGCCTTGGCTTCGGGTGGAAAATAAAAACCTACATACAATTTGCCGAGCGCCTCGCCGATGGCGCCATCCTCGGAAATGATCACTCGTTTCCAGCGTGGCTTGATTTGTTGGGTGCCGTGCAGAATCCGATCTTTGAAGTTGAAATCTTCGTCGACGAAATCTTTGGAAAGCTCCGGCGCGGCCGCGTTGATCAGATGCCAGCGCAGATACGCTTTCCAATCGTCCATCGACGTGCTCTTGAACACCGCGTCGGCCGCTTTGAAAAACTCCGGCTGATGCACGTTGATATCGCCCGGCGCGACCAGCTCGATGTCATTAAAATAATTGCTCCAGTTCCAGTCCGGCGTCAGGTCCTGCAAGTCCCGCACAGACATCTTATTGTAGTTCTTTATTGGGTCGCGCAGTTGGACGCGCGTGCGCGATGATTCCGCCAGCTTCGTTTCGAGCGCGAGAATCTTCTTCGCTTCGTCGCCCGGGTTGTTGTCGCCGAGCAACGTCAGCATCTTCGTTACATGATCGACATATTGATCGCGCAGCTTTTTCGAAGCGTCGTCCGTCTTGGTGTAATAATCGCGGTCCGGCATCCCGAGCCCACCCTGCACCGCCTGTGCGATCTCGCGCGTGCTGTCCTTGTCATCCTGCCCGGCCCCAAACTCGAAGAACGCATTCACACCAATCGAGTGCAGGTGCGCGATCTCCTTGAGCACATCTTGTCGATCTTTCATCGCGTCGATTGCCTTGAACTCGTCGGCTAACGGCTGCGTCTTTAGCGACTCGATCGTTTTTTCATCCATGCCGCTCGTGAAATAATCGCCGACCTTTTGCGTTTCCGGGGCAAGCTTTGGGTCAACCGGCGTGTTCGCCGCCTTTTCCGCGATCGTGTGCAGCGCGTCGTTGTTCTTCTCGATCAGCTCGTTGAAGCTGCCCCAGCGCGAGTATTCCGGCGGGATCTCCGTTCGCTTGAGCCAGCCGCCATTGGCGTACATGAAAAAATCGTCGGCCGGTTTCACTGCCGTATCGAAATTTGAGAGATCGATCGGCTTCGCGTTCGTTTCAATCGGCCGCTTCGCGCTTGGCGCTTCGCTCTTCGCAGTACCTTGTAGAATTGGTGGCGGTGGACCCGTCTGTGCCGGCTGCTTTCTCGCGTCATGCACGCCCGGCGCCGGCGATTTTTCCATAACCGGCGATTTCTGCGGTTCGGTCTGCGCGTAGAGAACGAACACGCTGGAGAAAATAGAAACGGCGGCGAGAAGGGACTTTTTCATCGCGCAATCAACCGAAAACCAGCCGGCTTGTCCAATCTGCAAGATCGACAACTCCTTCACACAAAGTCCACCAAGGACACGAAGATTGTTGTAGAGGCGCTTGTACCAAGCGCCTGTCTTTTTGAATTCGGTGCTTGTCAACAATCATGCCGCTTTGCGGCACACTACAAGCCTGGTTCTTTATGGATGCACTAGCGGGAGCGTAAGCA